>JAGQOI010000169.1 GCA_020427625.1 Phycisphaerales bacterium
CGATGATCATCGAGTAGATCGGCACCGTGCCGATCGGCACCGTCGAGTGACGCAGGATGGCCTCGCGACAGGCGTCGAGGTCGCCGCCGGTCGAGAGATCCATCACTGTGTCGCCGCCCCAGCGCTCCGCCCAGCGGAGTTTCTCCAGCTCCTCATCCGTGCCCGACGAGACCGGCGACGCGCCCATGTTCGCGTTCACCTTCGTCTTCGACGCCCGCCCGATCGCCATCGGATCGAGGTCGTACGTGAGGTGCCGGATGTTCGCCGGAATGATGAGCCGGCCCGCCGCGATCTCGTCGCGAACCTGCTCCGCCGTCAGGTGACCCTCGCGCTCCGCCACCCGACGCATCGGCGCCGTGATCGTCCCCAGACGCGCATGCTCCAGTTGCGTCACCGGCACGAACCCGGCCGGCGCGACGGCGCGGATCGGCGCGTCGCCGCGGTTGTGACCGCGACAACCGTCCGCGTGCGCCTCGATCACCCAGCCCTCCGGCAGGAAATCCCACGCCGTCAGCGACGACGGCGCCGGCATGCCCGGGGTGTCCGGACTCGAGTACATCCGCGGCCCGCCGACGTCCGCCCGACGCGCAAACGAACCCGGCGTCGTGCCCTGACGCGCCGTCGACGGATTCGTCGCGCCGTGCATCGGCAGCGATTCCGTGAACGTCGCCGCATCGAGCGACGCGATCGAATGGTCGGACCCGGAGGACTGGTTCGGCTGAATCATGAGGGCCATCTCCGCGAGGTGCAGGATCGCCCGGCCGGAAACGCGCGCGGCGTGCCGCGCTGTTCGCGTTCCCTACGCCGGTACGAACCGGATCAGGTTCCACGGGTCCGTCTCAGTCACCACTGGAGGCGACGCCCCGCGCGAACGAGCCGTAGTGTAGCACGCGGCTCGCAGTCAGTCGCCCGACCGCGAGGTGCCCCGCAGGTGCAGTTCCCACTCCACGACGTCGAGATCGGGCTCGAACGCCACGTCGAGCCGGCGCAGCATGTTCCTCACCTGGGCGCGGTGGTGCATGCCGTGCGTGAGGACATGCGTGATCGCGGTCCCCCGCGTGAAGCGGAACGGCGCGTCGAAGCCGCTGATCGGCACGTCGAACAACTCGTCGAGACGGCCCTCGTCGCGCACGCGTCGGGCGATCGACGCGAGGTCGGTCGCGGTCACGTCGTGGATGGCGACGAGGTCGTCGATCGGCCGGGTCGGGTTCGATTCGATCGAGTCGCGCAGCGGCCGTCCGCCGATGCGATCCGCCCAGCGGTGCATCGCGCCCACGATGTGCGTCAGCGTCGCCCGCACCGAGCCGGGCCCGATGTCGAAGACGCGATCGAGATCGGCCGCCGACAGGGTGCGGGCGACGTCGAGCAGGGCGCGGTTCGCCCAGGCGTTGTGGTCGATCAGGCGGTCGAGCGTGTCCATCGGTATCCTCCGGGTCGAGGCATCGTACGTCGTGATGCCCAGGACGCCCATCGTGTCCCGCGCCACCGGAGACCGCCCCATGACCCCCGCCGACTTCGTCACCCTCTTCCGCCGACTCCGGGCCTCGGCCATCCTGCGCACCATGCGGGCCGAGGCCGCGGCACCGGCGATGGAGGCGGCCGTCCGCGGCGGCTTCCGCATCGTCGAGTTCACGCTCACGACGCCGGGCGCGTTCGACCTCATCACGGACTTCGCGCGACGCGACGGACTCGTCGTCGGCGCCGGTACCGTGCTCACCGTCGACGACGCCCGACGCGCGGCCGACGCCGGCGCTCGATTCCTGGTGTCGCCGGTCGTCGACGAAGCCGTCATCACCGTCGCGGCCGAACTCGGCGTCGCAATGATGCCGGGCACCTTCACGCCCACCGAGATGCTCCGCGCCCACCGCGCCGGCGCGCCGCTCCAGAAACTCTTCCCGGCGCCCGACACCGGGCCGAAACACGTCAAGGCCATCCTCGGACCGATGCCGTTCCTCAACATCGTGCCGACCAGCGGCGTGCACCTGAACAACGCCGCCGCGTACCTCAAGGCCGGCGCGACCGCGGTGGGATTCGTCAACCCGCTGTTCGACCCCA
>JAGQOI010000170.1 GCA_020427625.1 Phycisphaerales bacterium
CGTCGGGCGTGGAACCGCCACGCCAGCAGGGCCATCCAGCCGGCAAGGAGCACGGCCGCGATCGCGTAGAACAGTCCGGCCAGTCCGACGAGGACCGCGGCCAGGGAGACCGGCAGGAGCAGGAGCGACGTGAGCACGGCGACGCGGCTCGTGATCTCGCCGCTCGGATCGTGCATCGGCAGCATGCGGAATCCGCCCAGGGCGTAATCGTCGCGGTACATCCACGCCAGCGCGAGGAAGTGGGGCAGTTGCCAGATGAACAGGATCGTGGCGAGGATCCACGCGCCGGGACCGATCTCGCCCGCCGCGCCGACCCAGCCGATCATCGGCGGAATCGCGCCGACGACGGCGCCGATGAGCGTGTTCATCGTGCTGCGGGTCTTCATCGGCGTGTAGACGAGGACGTAGACGGCGATGGTGAGCGCCGCGAGCGCGGCCGCGCCGAGGTTCACGAGCACACCCAGCATCGTCAGGCCGACGTACCCCATGACGGCGGAGGCGAGGGCGGCATGCCGGAGGCTCATCGCGCCGGACGGCACGGGCCGGTGGCGGGTGCGGGGCATGCAGGCGTCGCGTCGGTGCTCGATCGCCTGGTTGAGGCCGCTCGCGCAGCCGGCGCACAGGCCGGTCCCGACGACGGTCCACAGGAGCCGCAGCCAGTCGACCGCGCCGATGGACCCCATGACGAATCCGATGGCGGTCGTGACGACGACGAGCGTGCTGAGCCGCGCCTTCGTGAGTTCGGCGTACTGGCGCCAGACGCCGGGTCTCGGCGCGGCGAGCGCGGGATCGTGGGACGTCGAGGTCATCAAGCTCATCGGATGGTACCTGAACGGGACCGATCCCGCGGCTCGGCGGACGGCGACGCCGGCACGGGGCGACACCGCGGGAGTTCGTGATAGAATTCACATAGTAGTCGGGTCCGTGCGGTTCGTCCACGTCGACGGCCGCGCGTCCGGTGCCCGGCCGACGTGTTCCTCGTTCTTCGTCGGAGTGTCGACACATGACCAGCACCCGCCCGCATCGGGGATCCGCCCGAACCATCGGCTTCGCGACGACGGTCGCCATGTGGGCGATCGGCTACGTCGCCATGCTGGGACCGGGTCCGGTCCTCGGCGAGATCCTGTTCGGACTCATGCTCGCCGCGCTGCCGTTCGGCGGCATCCTCATGGGGCGGCTCACCGGCCGCGGCTGGCGCGGCGGCGCGCTGGTCGGGTTCATCTCGGCGACGATCAATCTCCTCATCATCGGCGCGCTGGTCGACGTCCGCTCGCACGTCGGTCTCGTCGGCGTCTGGGTCGGCGGCCTGTACGTCGGCTCGATCATCCTCGCCGCGACCGGCGCCGCCATCGGCAACCGGCCCGAGGCGCGCACGCAGGCGGTGAACTGGTCCGGCGCCTTCGCCGTCGTGACCGCCGCGGCGATCCTGCTGCTCATCGTCACGGGCGGGATCGTCACCGGTCTCGAGGCGGGCATGGCGTTCCCCGACTGGCCGCAGTCGGAGGGACACAACATGTTCCTCTACCCGATGGCCGAACTCGTCAAGGCGAACGCGAAGTACGTCGAGCACACGCACCGATTGATCGGCGCGCTCGTCGGGCTCACGTCGATCGTGCTCGCGATCACCATCTGGTCCCTCGACCGTCGACGCTGGATGCGCGGACTCACGATCGCCCTCGTCGGCGTCATCGGCATCCAGGGACTGCTCGGCGGCACGCGCGTGCTCGCCGACAGCACCGGGTTCGCGATCGTGCACGGCGTCACGGCGCAACTCATCTTCGCGATCTTCGTCGCGATGACGGCATTCACGGCCGCGGCCTGGCGCGCCGAAACGCCGCCGCTCGCCTTCCCGAGCGGCGGCACCGATCGGCTGCTCAGCGTCGTCGCCGTCTCGCTGTTCCTGCTTCAACTCGGCATCGGCGCGACGTTCCGACACCTGCATACGACCGGCACCGCGCCCGCCGGACTCCTGGCCGGACTGCTGCACGGGCACATCTTCGTCGCCGTGATCCTGTACGTCGCGGTGATCTTCGTCGCCATGCGCGCGATGACGGTTTATCGGACCGTGTCGCCGGTGCGCAGATCGGGGCACGTGCTCGTCGCCGCGACGACCGTTCAGATCATCCTCGGGATCCTCGCGTTCATCGTGGTGCCCAAGGCCGCGCACGAGCCCGGGCAGGCGATTCCGCTCACCGAGGTCGTGATCACCAGCCTGCATCAGGCGATGGGCGCGCTCGTGCTGGCGATGGCGGTGACGCTCATGGCCTGGATGCACCGACTCGTCCGGGCCGACGGCGCGTCCTGAACGAGGTCGCCGCGCGGGACCGATCGAACCCAACCGGCGGATTCCTGTTGCCCTCATCGGGTCATCCGATCATAATGATCGATCGTGATATGTGCGGTGGCGCCGGGTGGCGTGCCGCGCCCTCTGGAGGAGCAGGAACATGATGCGGATTGGAGCGACGAGCGTCGCCGCGACGGCGGTGACGGTGGCGATGGGTCTCACCGGCGCCGCGTCGGCGGACGTGCTGGCGACGTCATGGATCGGGCCGGACACCGGCAACTGGAACGTCGCGGGCAACTGGTCGCTGCTGACCGTTCCCACGAACGGCGCGGACCAGTACCTCGTGACGATCGACACGCGATCGGGTGCGAACGTGCTCATCGACTTCACGCCGACGATCGATGCGCTGACCATCGGCGCCGGCGACGCGGCGACGCTTCAGAACGGCCGTTCGCTCACCTTCCCCGTCGGCCCGCTGACGATCGACGGCACGCTCGAACTCGGCTCGACCGGGTCGTTCACGAACCTCGTCGTCTCCTCCGACGTCCTCTTCACCGGCGCCGGCGTGCTCCAGACGAGCGGCAGCCTCAACGACCGCCTCTACAGCAACAGCAACACCCGCATCACCATCGACGCACCGCTGACCTTCGAGGGCGCCGCCACGATCGGGCTGAACCAGACGCGCCTCACGAACCTCGGCCTCATGCGGGCGACGCTGCCCGCCGGCATCAACCTCGATCTCATCGGCACCGACAACGTCAACGCCGGCATCATCGAGTCCGACGGCGGAACGTTCTCGATCAACAGCAGCACGATCGACAACACCGGCGGCATCATCCGGGCGCTCAACGGCTCCACGACGCAGATCAGTTCGTCCACCATCACCTCCGGCGAGTGGACGACCGACGGCGATCCCGCGTCCGTCGTGCGCGTGACGAACTCGACCGCCGACGACCTCCTCGTGACCGGGCTCGTCGTGGCGCCCAACGGCAGCTCGATCACCATCCTCGATGCGATCACCGTCGACGACGTCCTCCGCCTCGAGAGCACCGGGTCCTTCACCCAACTCATCGGCGGCGGCGGCGACATCCTGCTCACCGGCACCGGACTCATCACGGGCACCGATCACGCCAACAACCGGATCTACAGCGCCGCGAACAACCGCGTCACCATCGATGCCGACCTCGTCGTGACCGGCGCGTTCCGGCTCGGCCTCAACCAGACGCGGCTCACGAACCTCGGGATCCTCGAGGCATCGCTGCCCGCGGGCCTGACCCTCGATCTCGTCGGGTCGGACAACGTCAACGACTCGATCCTTCGTGCCAACGGCGGCACCCTGTCCGTCGACGGGACCGCCCTCGACAACACGAACGGACGCATCGAGGCGACCAACGGGTCCGAGGTCACGTTCAGCTCGTCGGAGATCATCGGCGGCGAGCTGACGACCGACGCACTGCCCGGCTCCCTGCTGCGTCAGACGGCCGCCAACACCTTCGACTCCGTCCTCGTCACCGGGCCGCTCGTCTTGAACAACGGCACCTCGCTCAATGTCGATCACCAGATCACGATCGAAGACGACGTGCACCTCGACAGCAGCGGCGCCTTCACGCAGATCGTCACGAGCTCGGTTGCGGTCGACACGCTGCTCACCGGCAGCGGCGCGATCACGACCTCGTCGCACCTCAACAACCGCCTCTACAGCGCCAACAACGGGCGCATCACCGTCGATGCCGATCTCTCGATCGACGGTTCGATGCAGATCGGCGTCAACCAGACGCGGCTCACGAACCTCGGCCTCATCGACGCCACCCTCGCCCCCGGCATCACCATCGACCTCGTCGGCGCCGACAATTTCAACTCCTCGACGATGCGGGCCAACGGCGGCGACCTGCGCCTCACCGGCACGACGATCGACAACACCGGCGGCATCCTGCGGGCCATGGCCGGCTCGGAGGTCCAGTACTCCAGCTCCGATATCACCGGCGGCATCCTCGATGACGACGACGACGTCGCCTCCGTTCACCGCCTCGTCGGCGGCTCCACCATGGATGCGGTCCTCGTCGATACGCGCCTGCTCCTCAACAACGGCGTCACGCTCAACGTCACCGACACCCTCACGATCGACGGCAGCGTCGAAGTCGCCAGTACCGGCGCGTTCACCCAGATCGTCGCGACCGGCGATGCCGCGCTCGACGGCACCGGCACGATCACCCTCAATCACGGCAACGCCCGCATCTACAGCGGTTCCGGCGGCCTCATCACCTTCGGGCCCGACCTCACCGTCCGCGGCGGCGGCAAGATCGGCGTCAACCAGACCCAGATCCGCAACGAGGGCACCATCATCGCCGACCTCGCGGCCGCCCTCACGATCGACCTCGTCGGCGCCGGCCTCGACAACCTCGGCGTCATGCACGTCACCGGCGACGGTGCGCTGGACGTGCTGCCCAGCACCTTCACGAACTCCGGTGACATCATCATCGACGAGACCCGAAAGCTCGATCGCAGCTCCGGCGACGTCACCCAGACCGCCGGTCAGACCGTCGTCGACGGTGAGTTCGAGATCGACGCCGGCGCGCTTCGCATCCAGGGCGGATACCTCCGTGGCGACGGGCTCGTCGACGGCACCGTCAGCATCGAGGGCGGCACGGTCGCGCCCGGCTCGTCCGCCGGATCGCTCGACGTGGACGGGACGTTCACGCAGACGGTCGCGGGACGATACGAGGTCGAACTCGGCGGACTCGTCGCCGGCGACGAGCATGACACCATCACCGTCACCGGCGCCGCCGCCGTGAGCGGCGCGCTCGACATCTCGGCGCTCGGCGCGTTCGTCCCGCAGATCGGGGATGAATTCGTCATCCTCACCGCCGCGTCCGTGACCGGCCGCTACGGCTGCGTCGACGGCACGCTGCGGAGCGGGTTCTACACCGTCGTCTACGACGACACGACGATCACGCTCGTCGTCGCGTCGACGCCGGCCAAGGTCGGCGACTTCGACGGCGACGGCATCGTCGGACCCGCGGACCTCGCCTTCCTGCTCGGCGCCTGGGGCGACTGCACGAACGAGTGCTGCCCGGCCGATCTCGGCGGAGACGGCTCCGTCGGACCGGCGGATCTCGCGGCCCTGCTCAGCAACTGGGGGTGAGTTCGACGCCGATTCGCACCGATCGCCGGTGCGTCCGGCCGCGCGAGCGGCCCGGCGCACCGGCGATGTGCATTCGCGGCCGACGTCGGCGCGTCAGCCGGTCGTCGCCGGCGTCGCCGCCTCGAAGCGCTCGCGCACGCCTTCGATGATGCGCTGCAGGTTCGGCTGCACGACCGTGCCGTGATCCAGACCCGGCTGGATCTCGATCACCGCGTCGCTGCCCAGGCGCTCCAGCACCGCCTTCAACGAACGAACCGCGCCGTCGAGGTAGAAGTTGTCCTCCGAGCCGACGAAGACGTGGAGCCGCCCGGCGAGCTTCGGCGCCAGCGCGGGCCAGTTCGTCTCCAGCCGGTGACGAATGTCGTACGCCTTCCACGTCTCCGCCACCGCCGGGTCGACGGCGCCGGTGGTCCGGTCGTAGAGCCGTCGCGGCTGTCCGTGCTCGTCGCGCGGGCTGAAGACCGCCTCGAACGAGAACAACTGTCCGCCGGGTCCGGCGACGACCTCCATGCGCGAGAACTCGTCGTACCACATCATCGGCACGCCGTTCTGTCGTCCGATCGGTCGTCGCGCCCCATGCTCGTCGACGTACATGTTCGCGCCCGGCGCGTAGAGGTCGATCTGCTGGAAGTCGGTGAAGTCGACCGGGTCCGGACACAATGACCACGTGCCGCCGAAGACGTCCGGCGCCGTGACCTGAAGCCAGAGACTCGACCAGCCGCCCGACGAGGCGCCGGTGAGGAATCGTCCCGACGGCGCGGCTCGGAGGCGGAACCGTCGTTCGAGTTCCGGGATGAGTTCCTCGATGAGCGCCCGCGCGCACGGTCCGTTGTTCGCCGAGTCGGCGAACACGTGGTGTCCGCTCCAGCAGGACGGGTCGAGACCGATCATGACGATCTGGTCGCCGCCGGGCAGCCGCCGCGCCATCGCGCCGAGCCCGACCGCCTGGAGGTGATCGCCGCCGAAGCCGGGGATGATGTACAGGGCCGGGTACTCGGTGGTGCCGTCGGGATCGTAGCCGTCGGGCAGGATGACGGCGGCGTTGAGCGACTGGTCGCGATCGTGGAACGCGGTGAGGAGGGTGCTGTGGATGCTCACGACCTCGACGCCGCGGCGCGGGCGCGGCGACGCGGCATCGACCACGCGATCGACCGCGAGTTCCACGACGCCTCCGTCCGTACCGCCGACGGTGCGCCGGATGGGTCGTCCGTAGGCGCTGCCGGCGCCGGTGCCGATGCGCGGGCTGTCCGGATTCCGGCGCATGACCGCCTGGATGGACCATTGCTTCTCGGCGAGCGTGCTGGGCGGCGCGGGAAACGACAGGGCCGCGTCATCGACGATGAGGCGCGTGCCGGGGCGCCAGTCCGTCACGTCGACCGCGAAGAACGGTTCGGTGTTCGACCAGCTCGGTCCGAAGCGGGGCTCACGGCGCTCGGAGGTGCTGAGCATCACGTACACGCGCCCGGTGAACGAGTCGGTGATGGACGCGTCGTAGGTCACCGCGAACGAGAGCGGCTCGGCGATCGCGGGCATCGTCGCGACGAGCATGAGGAGGAGGAGGACGAGGGATCGCGCGGGACGGCGGAGGGCCGGGAGACCGATGGGCACGGGTCGTTTCCTTCGACAAGAGGGCGGGCGGCGGAGGGTGCGGGTCGGTGCGGGTCAGGGGCGCGGGGACGGCGTATCGACGATGTCGATCCCGGTCGCGGTCACCGGCTTCAACGCTTCCTGGAGGGCGAGCACGGCATAGGTCGTCGCGAGCGCGGCGTTCGCCTCGAGCCAGCGGTCGGTCCCGTTGACCCACGATCCGTCCTCCTGCTGACGACGCGCGAGGGCATCGATCAGTTCCTCGCGCCAGTTGTGCGCGACGCCGTCGAGGTCGGTGATCGTCGTCTGCTGCCCGACCGCGAGCGCGCGGGCGACCGTGTGGTAGTAGTAGTACAGACCCTGCTCGCCGAGACCGGGGTTCTCGTCGAAGGTCCAGTGTCGGCGCATCCAGTCGAACGCGGCGCGGACGCGCACGTCGTCGGCGGACAGTCCCGCGTGCAGCATGCTCTTGAAGCCGGCGTAGGTCATCGATCCGTAGGAGCGCAGGCCGGGCGGCGCGGTCTCGGGACGGTGCTCGCCGTGTCGTCCTTCGCCGGCGTACTCGCTCGCCATCGACTCGCCGCCGTTGGCGGGCGTGTAGATGAAGCCGCCGTCGTCGCCGGCCCATTCCGCGCCGTTCGTCGCCTTCAGGTTCTGCGCCCGCGACACGAACGCGAGCGCGCGCTGGAAGGCCGGCTCGTCGGGACTCATGCCGCAGTCGTACATCGCGTCGAGCATGATCTGGGTGTTCGAGAGATCCGGTCGTCCGTGCGTGCCGTATCCCGCGCCGCCGAACCAGTCCTGGCCGGCATCGACGCCCTCGGACTGGTCCCACTGGTTCTCGACGAGCCAGAGACGCGCCCGTTCGCGCGGCTGGGCGACCGCGACGTCCGGAATGCCCGCCAGCGCCGAGACCACCGTCGCCGTGACGTAGTTCGACAGCGCGCCGGCTTCGAACGAGCCGTCGTCCCGACGCGCCCGCAGGATGTACCGGACCGCCTCCGCGACCGGACCCGATTCGAGGTCCGTGCGCCCGGACTGCACCAGCGCCTTCGTCGCCAGCGCCGTCACCGCGACGCCGATCGGAGAGGTCGCGTCCGGCTGATCCGTCGGCGCCGTCGAGGCTTCCGCCATCCAGGCGCCCTGCGCGCCCTGACGATCCAGCAGCGCCGTGAGGCCACGCTCGAGCAGGACGTGCGCCCGCGCCCAGTGCTCGGCGCTGATCGGCACCTCCTCGGGTCGGGAGGCGATGCGGAACCACGGCGGCATGGGCAGGACGACCTGCTCGGGCAGCGGCGGCGGATCGGTTCGCGTGATTCGCGCGGCCTCGATGCGGGCATCGAGCGGCGTCGTGGGGGGATCGTAGACCGAAGGGCGCGACGCGGTCGGCTGGGCGACGAGCGCGCCGGTGATGCACATCGCGAGGAACCCGACCCGGAGGGCGCGTCGCGGCGCGGGCGATGGGCGGAAGGTCGTCATCAGGCATCCCCTTTCCCGGCGGCGCCGGTCTGAACCACGGTCGGTCGGACACCGTACCGTTCCGAACGATCCGCAGTAGTGTATCGGTGTCCGCTTCGGCTGGTCTCGTGTCCCGGCAACGCCGATACCTGATCACGCCGGCCCGGTTGCAGGTCCGTGCCTCCCTTCGCGTCCCTTTCCGAGCCGCCTCGCCCGTGTCGATGGATCCGTCGCAGTCCGCGTCCGGCCCGCTTCCGGGAAGCGGTCCCTCCCTCACCCGTCGCGCCATGGGTGGGTTCCTCTGGGTGATGATCCAGACGATCGGAGGCAAGGGCGCGAACATGATCATGCAGCTCGTGCTGACGTACCTGCTCGATCCCGCCGAGTGGGGCGTCGTCGCGCTCGCCTGGTCGTTCGCGGTCTTCATCGGCATCATCCAGTCGAGCGGCATGAACGACGTCCTCGTCCACCGGCAGAGTGATCTCGTCCGGCTCGCGAATCCGGGATTCTGGCTGTCGATGACGCTCGGACTCGTCGCCGCCGGACTGCTGGCGGGTCTCGTGCCCTTCGCCTCCGGCATCTTCGGCGAGCCGCGCCTGCCCGGACTGCTGCTCGTCATCGCCAGCTCCTACCCGCTGCACGCGCTCAGCGTCGTGCCGAAGGCGCAGTTGCGCAGCGCGCTGCGGTTCCGGTTCATCGCGACCACCGAGATCGTGTTCGCGTCGCTCCAGGCCGTGCTCTCCGTCGTGTTCGCGCTGCTCGACTTCGGCGCGTACAGCTTCGTGCTGCCCGTCCCGATCATCGCCCTCGTGCGGGGGATCTTCCTGTGGGCGGCGACCCGTCCGCCGATTCGCTGGAACCCCCAGTTCGGACTCTGGCGACTGCTCTGGGCGGACGGGATGCTCGTGCTCATCGCGGCGTTCGCGCACGCGGCGGCGTCGAAGGGCGACCAGTTCGTGCTCGGCCTCTTCCACGATGATCGCACGCTCATCGGCCTCTACTTCTGGGGCTTCAGTCTCTCGCTCCAGACGATGCAACTGCTCGGGCAGAATCTCACGAACGTGCTGTTCCCCGCGCTCGCCCGCCTCCAGGACGACCCGCCGCGCCAGGTCGCCGCGTTCCTTCGGGCCGCCCGCGCCATGGGCGTCGTCGGCGTACCGGTCTGCCTGCTTCAGGCGGCGCTCGCCGATCCCGTGATCCACATCGTGTTTCCCGCGAAGTGGTACCCGGCGATCCCCATCGTGCAGATCCTCAGCATCGGCATGGCGCTGCGGCTCGTCGCGACGCCGGCGGAGAGCATGCTGAAGGCCGGTGGCCGCTGGATCGCCAACCTCGCCTTCGCCATCGCCTATGCCGTGGTGTTCGTGCTCATGACCGGCGCCGCCGCGGCGAGCGGCGGCATCGTCCTCGTCGCCGCGGCCGTCACCCTGTGCTACGCGATCATGTGGCCGATCGCGATCCGCGTCGCCATCGCGCGAGGCGGGGGACGATGGCGCGACGTGCTGCGGATCTACGTCCCCCTCGTGCCGATCGCCCTGCTCGCGGTCGGTCCGATCACGCTCGTCGCCCACCGGCTGCCCGAGATGCCGGGACGGGCCTGGGTGCAGGTCGCCCTCGTGCTCGTCGTCGGCGCCGCCGCGTATCTCCCCCTCGCGATGCGGTATTGCCGTCAGGAGACGTCGGAACTCGCGTCGCTGTTCATCGCGGTCTTCCGTGGTCGTTTCCGACGCGCGGCACCGATGCCGGAGGTCGATCCTCGCTCGCGGTGACCGCTCGCGCGGGTCGGGGTCCCGGGTCGGGGGTATGATGAGGCGTCCCGCAACGGAGCCCGTCCCCATGCCGACGTACGTGTACCAGGTCATCACCGACGACGAGTCGGAGGGTGAGATCTTCGAGGTCGTGCAGCGGATGTCCGAGCCCGCGCTCACCGAGCATCCGGAGACGGGGGCGCCGGTCCGTCGCATTCCCGCGGCACCGACGATTCCCGGCAACTGGACCGATCACGCGACGAAGCAGAAGCTGAGCAACAAGAATCTCGATCGACTCGGGTTCACCAAGTACGAACGGGCCGGGGACGGCAACTACGAGAAGAAGGCCGGCCGCGGGCCGAACGTGATCAGCGCCGATTGACCCGTCGCCTCGGCGTCCGGCGCGACCGTCGCGCGATCCGCACATGACAGCCCCCCGGTCCAGGCGGACCGGGGGGCTGTGGATTGCACGGTGGAAGTGAGTCGTGCGAGTCGTACGGAACGTGATGAGCGGGATCAGCCGGAGCAGCCCCATTCGGCGAGCAGGGCGGCGAGATCGGCCGGGCCGTACGGGCTGTTCCATGCGGCCAGGAGGATGGCGAGGTCGGCGGGATCGACGTCGCAATCGCCGTCGAGGTCCCAGGCGCACGGGCAGCCGCCGGTGCCGCAGGTCAGCGTCAACGAGTAGTCGTTGTTGCCGCCGCACGGATAGCCTTCGAAGATGCCGCTGCCGTCGGCATTGCCGGCGGAGACGAAGATGACGTACTGACCGGCGGTGAGATCGGCGGTCGCGGACGCGCCGGCTTCGCAGTTCGCCGAGGTGCCGATGTCGCCGAGGACGACCGGGGCGCAGACGTCGATGCCACCGATGATGAAGACGACGCCCGGGAACTCGGAGATGAGTTCGGCGGAGATGGTCTCGTCGGTCGCGAGGTCGA
Organism: Phycisphaerales bacterium; assembly: GCA_020427625.1. GTDB lineage: Bacteria > Planctomycetota > Phycisphaerae > Phycisphaerales > SM1A02 > JAGQOI01. The sequence goes on from JAGQOI010000170.1 coordinate 11,158, forward strand.
GGAGATACCAGTCGGTATCACGGGTGCCGGCGTCGGCGTAGCTCGTGCCGCAGATGGTCTCGCCGCACTCGATGCTGCCGAACGCGACGGGCGTGCTGTTGCAGCCGCCGTTCGTGTCGTCGCCGCAGGTCTCGCCTTCGGCGCTGCCGTCGCAGACGATGTCGCACGGCGGGGGGGCGTCGCCGCACTGGAGGGTGACGGTGTAGTCGTTGAACGTGTCGCACGGGGTGCCGTTGAAGTCGGCGGCGGCGACGAAGATGACGTACTGGCCGGGCGCGACGGTCGCGACGGCGGGCTGAACGGCTTCGCAGTTCACCGAGCTGCCGGTCTGGCCGAGGACGGCCGGGGCGCAGTTGGCGATGCCGCCGACGATGAACACGACGCCGCTGAACTCGGAGGTCAGCGTCGCGGTGAGGTCGACCGGGTCGGTCTCGCCGGTGAGGTCGAGGAGGTACCAGTCGGTGTCGCGGGTGCCGCCGTCGGCCCAGCCCGTGCCACAGATGGTCTCGCCGCACTCGATGCTGCCGAACGCGACGGGCGTGCTGTTGCAGCCGCCGTTCGTGTCGTCGCCGCAGGTCTCGCCCTCGAGGGAGGCGTTGGGCGGACACTCGAGTTCGCAGCCCTCGACGGGCACGCACTCTTCGCAGGAGACGGTCACGACGTAGTCGTTGCCGGCGCCGCAGGGCACGCCTTCGAAGACGGACGGCGCGACGAAGACGACGTAGTCGCCGGCCGCGACGTCGGCGCTGGCCGCGCCGTTGGAGACGCACTCGGCCGAGGCGCCGGTGGTGCCGAGAACGACGGGGGCGCAGACGTCGATGCCGCCGACGATGAACACGACGCCGCTGAACTGCGACGTGAGATCGGCGGTGATGGTGGTGCACTCGCCGGTGACCGAGATGAGATACCAGTCGGTGTCGCGGGTGCCGCCGTCGGCCCAGCCCGTGCCGCAGACGGTCTCGCCGCAGTCGATGGCGCCGAACGCGACGGGCGTGCCGTTGCAGCCGCCGTTCGTGTCGTCGCCGCAGACTTCGAGTTCCTCGGACGACCCGGGCGGGCAGTCGAGGATGCAGGTCGGGCCGCCGCAGAGCGTCGCGGCCTCACCGGCGCAGACGTCGTCCCATTCGGTGTCGCAGCAGAACGGATCCTCGCCGCAGACCGCCTTGCAGCAGTCGAGATTGTCGCAGCCCGGCGTGCCGTTGGCGCTGTTGCAGTCGCCGGCATCGGGCTCGCCGCAGGGCGGATTCGCGCCGGCGACCGCCGCGAGGGCGACCGCCGCCGTGATCGCCGCCAGGCGACCAACCTTGAAGAACGTGTACTCGGAACGCATACGAAACTCCTCCTGTTCGTGCGCCCGCCTTCGCCGGCGGCGCGCACGATCTGATTGAAGCGACGAACCGACGTGATGCAACCGCATCCGGCGTCTCGCCGCAGTGTGGGGCAGATCTGTGGTGAAGAAGCGGGTCTTCCCTCGAGGTCCTTCACTCGATTCGGTCACTCGGTCCGCAACGCACTCACGCAGCAGAGATGCGCCGCGCGACGATCCCGGTCATCGGAGGATCCCAAAGATCGGATCCGCCGCGCGAGACACCGCCGGTCGGAGGCGTGGGGGCGTCGTCCGACCGCCGACATCTCCCGCCGACGATGCACGCATCGCCGGCGCCGGACGCCGTCGCACGGTTGTATACGGGTTGGTGCCGACCTCGGTTTCAGCGCGCGGGGACCTTCTGGCAGATCGGCCCGAACCCGCCGCCGCGCACCGTCGACGCGGCCCGGAGTCCCGTCCCGACGCCGGACCCGTCCATGCCCAGTCCGGTCAGTTCCCCCAGTTCGCCAGCAGGATCGCCAGATCCGCCGCGCCCACCGCGCCGCTGCCGTCGAGATCGCCGACCCCGCCCTGACCCCAGTTGGCGAGCAGGATCGCCAGGTCGCTCGGACCGACGATGCCGTCGCCGTCGAGGTCGCCGAGCGTCGTCGACTCGACCGTCAGGCCCAGCACGATGTGCACCGCCTCGAGCTGCACCGTCTGGATGCCGAAGGGAAACCCGAGATCGATGTCGATCGTCCCCAGCACGACGTCCGTCACGTCCGCGTGCGCAAACCCGTCCGCATCCAGTTCGATGAACAGATGCGCCGCCAGCGTCGCCGGTTCCGGCGGCAACGGATACGCGATGTCCGCGTCCACCAGCACCACCGGCGCCGGTCCGGGAATCTCGGCCATGATCACCGCCTGGTCCGGCGGAATCTGGTCCGTCACGTCGATCGTCCCGAACGGAATCCCGTTCCACGAGATGTCGACCGTGATCAACTGGATCTCCGACGTGAGCAGGTAGCTCGACGCGCCGGGATCCACCGCCGTCGGCGATGTCCAGAACACGTCCTCGCCGCTCGTCTCCACGTCGACCGTCCACACCGTCGTGTCGCCGCCGAACGCCGACGCGCCCACCAGCATCGACCCCACGAGACCCAGCCACGTCGCCCGCATCCGATCCATGCCCATGCTCCTTCTCTTCGCCAGGTTCGTCGCCGGCCCTCGTCCCGACGTCGGCGACCGACCCATCCTACCCGACCATCCCGCCGATCCCAGCGCGAATCCGCGCGCCCGTCCAACCCCCACGACGACCCGATCACGACGACCTACACTGACGACATGGAGATGACCGCCGAACGATGGCAATCGACGATCGACTATCTGAACGCCGTGTTCGGGACGCCGGACCCCGATCTCGCGGCTCAGCCCGACGCCGCCGCGTCCGCCGGACTGCCGCCCATCGCCGTCTCCTCCGAGGTCGGACGCCTCCTCGCCCTCCTCGTCGCCGGCACCCGCGGCCGTCGCGCGCTCGAAGTCGGCACCCTCGGCGGCTTCTCCGGCACCTGGATCGCCCGCGCCCTCGCACCCCGCGGACATCTCACGACCATCGAACGCGATCCCGCCCATGCCGCGTTCGCCCGCGACCACTTCCGGCGCCTCGGGCTGGCCGATCGCGTCACGGTCCGAGAAGGCATCGCGGCCGACGTCCTCGCGGCCCTTCGCGCCGAATGGGCGCCGGGATCCGTCGACGTCGTGTTCCTCGATGCCGACAAGACGTCCTATCCCCTGTACTGGACGCTCACCCGTGAACTCATCGCGCCCGGCGGCCTGCTGATCGCCGACAACTGCCTCGGCTCGAATGCCTGGTGGATCGACGACGTCGGTCACCCGGATCGTGACGGCGCCGACGCGCTGAACCGCGCCGTCGCCGCGGACGACGACTTCGTCTCGACCCTCGTGCCGCTCCGACAGGGCGTTCTCATCGCCCGTCGACGCCCCGACCCGGAGTGATGTTCATGTCGACCGCCCTGGTGCTCCGGCTCGCCCTCGCCTTCGCGCCGATGCCGACCCCCGCGCCCGCCGCGCCGCCCGCGCCGCCTCCGCCGGCGATCGAGCCGCGACTGCTCGCGACGATCCCCGACATCCTGCGCGACGACCGGATCGAAATGCCCGACGACCGCAACGCGTTCGTGGTCTGGCTCGATGCCGCGTCTCGCTTCCAGGACCTCCCGCTCGATCTCGAGTCGGTCGCCCACGGGCTCGCGACCTCGCGCGACGCGACCGCGACGCTCGATCGCGCCGATCGGGTCGCCCTGAGCGCCTGGCTCGGCGCGAACGGGCAGGCGCTGCGGACGTTCGTGGACGGGATCGCGATGGACCGCGCCCAGGTGCCCCGCGCGGCATCGATCAACGAGC
>JAGQOI010000171.1 GCA_020427625.1 Phycisphaerales bacterium
CGAGTTCCGACTCGTCGGACAGGTTGATCTGGTCGGCGGACCAGACGATGACGTCGTAGGGCGACAGGCCGAACCAGCGATCGGGCAGTTCCCGGGCGTTCAGCCCGCGGATGATGCGTGGCGTCTCGTTGGCCGCCGGATGCCGCGTCAGGGAACTGTCGGGATTCTCGAGTTCGCGGAGTCCGACGCGGTTGCGTCCGCCGTCGGCGTTGCCGATGACGCCGATCATCGACATGTCGTCATCGACCCACTGCGCCGCCGTGCCGCCGGTGGCGTTGATGCCGATGCTGCGACGACCGATCTCCTCGCCGCGCCGGCCGTCGCTCGTCTCGCGGAACACGCGGATCATCCAGCGGGAGTTCGCGTTGGTGTTGGGCGACGGGAGCAGGGTGCCGTAGAGCCAGACCGGCTTGGTCTGCCCGGGACTCAGGGCGACGGTGCGCGCATAGAGCACGGTGTCGCCGTCGGCGTCCTCGATCTCCCACTGCACGATGGCGTTGAACACGGCGCCGGCGACGGAACTGGTGAGCTCCACGCGAATGCCGGTCATGCCGCCGGGACGAACCGCGGATCCGACGCCGAACTCGGCCAGGTCGATCCTGACGTCTTCCTGCGCGTGCGCGACGCCGGCCAGGGCCAGCAGTATCGCGACGATCGCCCCCAGTCCTGAGCCGCGGCCGAATCTCATGTCTCAAGTGTAGCATTCAGTTCGCCGACCCGGCCAACGCGAGTCCCGCTTCCGTCGACCACCGGTCGCGGGTCCGCCGCCCGGCTCCGGATGCGGCTCAAGTGGGCGTGCTCCGACGCCGATCCTGTCCGCATGGTCTGGCCCGACTTCCCGATGGTCGCCTGGTGCTGCATCACCCTCTTCGTCGGGTGGGCGGTCCTCGCATCGCTCAAGACGATCGCCAATCGCGTCGACCACGACATCTCGCTGCACGACCTGCGGGTCGAGGCGTTCCGCCTCCGCAGGGCCCATCTCCGCTACCTGGCGGAGGCGAACGGATACGACGAGCCCGGTGAGGTCGACATCGTCGAGGTCGGCGTCGAGGTCGACGAGCCGGACCGCGCCCGGGCCGCCTGAGCGCGCCGCTCCCCGACCGGTCCCCACCCGATCCCGGCTCCGATCCCGGCTCCGATCCCGGCTCCGATCCCGGCTCTGATCCCGGTTCCGATCCCGGTTCAGACGCTCAGGCGCGACAGTTCATCCATGATCGCCGCGTGGGACCGGATTCCGTTCTGGTAGCACGCGACCTCGAACTTCTCGTTCGGGCTGTGGATCCGGTCGTCGTCGAGTCCGAAGCCGACGAGCAGCGAGTCGAAGCCGAGAATCTTCTGGATCGACCCGACGACCGGAATCGACCCGCCCGATCCGATGAGCACCGGCGGACGCTCGAACACCGTCGCCAGCCCGCGGCTCGCCGCGGCCAGGTACGGGGAGTCCGTCGGCACGCGGATCGCCGGGTTGCAGCCGTGATAGTGGAAGGTCCAGCGACAGTCCGGCGGCCTGCGGTCCTCGAGGAATCTCACGAGCGCAGTCTGCACCTGCTTCGGGTCCTGGTCGGCGACGAGGCGGCAACTGATCTTCGCCGTGGCGCGGTTCCCGATGACGGTCTTCGCGCCGTCGCCGATGTACCCGCCGCGGATGCCGTTGATGTCGCAGGTCGGCCGACTCCAGATGCGTTCGAGCGTGGATCGTCCGGCTTCGCCGGTGGGGGTCTTCAGGCCGGCGCTGGCGAGGAAGGCGCGCTCGTCGAAGCCGAGCGCCTTCCACTGGGCGGCTTCCGCGTCGGAGAGTTCGCGGACGTCGTCGTAGAAGCCCGGGATCTGCACGACGCCGCGGTCGTCATGGAGTTGCGCGAGCACGCGGGTGATGGCGTTGATGGGGTTCACGACCGCGCCGCCGTAGCCGCCGGAGTGCAGGTCCATGCCCGGCCCGTGAAGCGTCGCCTCGATGTAGACGAGTCCGCGGAGCATGTAGGTGATGGCGGGCACGTCGACCTGCCACATGCCGGTATCGCAGACGATGCAGGCATCGGCCCGGAGTTCGTCGCGGTTCGCCTGGAGGAACGCGTCGAGGCTCGGGCTGCCCGATTCCTCTTCACCTTCGAGCATGACGGTGATGCGGATCGGCATCGTGCCGTGCACGTCATGCCAGGCGCGGAACGCCTCGATGAACGTCATGAGCTGGCCCTTGTCGTCGACCGCGCCCCGCGCGACGATCTTGCGACCATGCTCGCTCGGCACGATGGCCGGATCGAAGGGACCGGAGTCCCACTCCTCGAGCGGGTCCGGCGGCTGCACGTCGTAGTGCCCGTAATACAGGATGTGCGGAACCTTCTCGCCGGGCGGTCCGGGATGATGCGCCACCACCAGCGGATGCCCGGTCGTGTCCCGCACCGACGCGTCGAAGCCGATCGACTTGAGATCCACCGCGAGCGACTCGGCGGCCTGTCGGATGTGCGTCGCATACTCCGGATCCGTGCTGATGCTCGGAATCCGCAGCAGACGGCACAGACGGTCGAGGGCGCCGTCGAAGTCGGCGTCGATGCGGTCGAGCACGCTCTGGAGCGTCGCGGTGGTCGTCGTCACGGGTCGATCCTCCGTTGTTGTCGGACCCAGCATCCTACCAGAGGAACCGGCCCCGACCCGGTCCGCACGGGCCGACATTCCGCGATCCACGACGCGAATCCACCCGATTACGAGACACGTCCGCGGTGATGGCGAACTCCCCGCATCGCGCCGGACAGACAAGATGATGCGCCTGCGCCATGATCCGACCGCGCTTCCGCATCGATCCGCGTACCCGCGACTTGCCCGACGGTTCGGCGCGGCCGACATCCCTCACGGAGACGCCTCGCGACATCATGCCGCGGAGGCGATGGGGAGGAGTGAGCATGGGAG
>JAGQOI010000172.1 GCA_020427625.1 Phycisphaerales bacterium
CCGGAGTCGTTCGGCGGGAACCGGGTGATAGGGGTTCACGCCGTGAGCGAGGGCCCGGGCGTCGGCGACGTAGCGGTAGACGTCGTCCGACAGCGCCGGCGCGTGCGCGTGAATCGTCCACGCCCGGGCGAGACCGGCGACGACGAGGACGGTCGCGGCGGCGACGAGGAACCGTCGCCGCGATCCGACGTCGTCCGAGCGATGCGTCCACCAGACGAGCGTGAGCATGGTCCACACGCCGGCGCCGATCGCCCAGAAGGGGCGCAGGGCGTCGAGGTTGGCCGGGCCGGCGTCGGCGGCGCGATCGATGGTGAGATCGCCGAGCGTCCATGCGAAGACGCCGAACGTCGCCGCGGCGAGGAGGAGGACGAACGCGCGGCTCAGGATCGCGGGCGACGGGCGATGCATGGCCGCGATTCTAGGACCTGAGGCCTCCAAACGCCGCCGGCGGAGACACTTGTCGGCATTTCTCGCTCGCCTCCGCAAGGGCGGGTCGTATCATGGAGACCGACTCTGGTGGATGGGAGAACCCGCCGATGCTGAACAGATGGTTCGCGCTCAACGGCGCCGTCATGGCGACGATCGTGATCGTGCCGCACGCCGCGGCCGCGCCGACGGTGGTGGATCACACCGCCGCCTCGGGACTCGTCGCGACGCACAACGCGATCGAGGAGACGATTCCCGGCGGGCAGGAACTCATGACCGGCGGCATGGGCGTCGGCGACTTCGATCGCGACGGCGACCAGGACCTGTTCTGGATCAGCGGCGGGACGGGGCCGGACAAGCTGTTCATCAACCAGGGCGACGGGACGTTCGTCGATGAGGCCGCGAGTTGGGGACTCACCGCCGTTCACTGCGGCAACGGCGTCGCGGTGGGGGACTACAACAACGACGGCTGGCCGGACCTGTACGTCACGAGCTTCGGCGACGGACCCGGCCCGGCGATGCCCGGGAAGAACCGGCTCTACCGCAACAACGGCGGACGATCGTTCACCAATGTCGCGGTCGCGGCCGGCGTCAACGTGTCGTCGGCGACGCAGCCGAACGGCTTCGGCGCGGCCTTCGGCGACTACGACCTCGACGGCGACCTCGATCTCGCCGTCGCCGCGTGGTCCGTCGCGGCCGACGGCAACCGCCTGTTCCGCAACGAGGGCGACGGCACGTTCACCGACGTGACGACGACGGCGTTGCCGGCGACGGTGCACACCGTGCGCGGATTCCAGCCGGCGTTCGTCGACATGGACGGCGACCGCTATCCCGAACTGCTCCTCACCGGCGACTTCGAGACGAGCCGCTACTACCGCAACCTCGGCGACGGCACGTTCAGCGACGAGACCGCGTCGTCGGGGACCGGTCTCGACGAGAACGGGATGGGTCAGACGGTCGGGGATTTCGACAACGACGGTCGTCCGGACTGGTACGTCACGTCGATCATCGGCGTCACGCCGCCCGACATCGACGGGTGGGGCGACCATCCCGGCAACATGCTCTACATGAACCAGGGCCGCAACGTCTACGTGGAGAACTCGGAAGCCGCGGGCACGCTGGACGGCGCCTGGGGGTGGGGGACGGTCGCGACGGACCTCGATCAGGACGGCTGGCTCGACCTCGTCGAGGTGAACGGCTGGCGCACGGTCGCGGAATACAACAACCGCATGGCGAAGCTGTTCCACAATCTCGGCGACGGGACGTTCGCGGAGATCGCGGCGACGAGCGGCTTCACGCACACGGCCGACGCCCGTTCGCTGGCGTATCTCGATGCCGATCTCGACGGCGACCTCGACCTCGTCGTCGGGTCGAACGAAGCGGCGCTGACGTACTACCGCAACGATTCCGTCGGCGGCACGTGGCTGCGGATCTCGCTCGACACGTCGACGAATGACGCGCTCGCGCCCGACGGCTACGGCACGCGCCTCGTCGCGACGGTCGCCGGCGCGAGCCAGGTGCGGCAGATCAACGGGTCGCCGAGCTATCTCGCGACGAGCGAACTCACGGCGCACTTCGGGTTCGGAGCCGCGCCGAGCGTCGACGAACTCCGCATCGAGTGGACGACCGGCCAGACGACGGTGCTCACCGCCGTGCCGACGAACCGGCATCTCGCGCTGATCGCGCCGAAGCGTGCGGATCTCGACGCCAGCGGCGACGTCGGCGCGCCCGACCTCGCCGCGATGCTCTCGGCCTGGGGTCCGGTCGTCGACGAAGCGGGTGCGATCGCCGACCTCGACGGCAGCGGAACGGTGAACGGCGTCGATCTGGCGACGCTGCTCGCGCAGTGGGGGTGATGTTCAGGCGGGGGGTCGGCGCGCGACGTACAGGCCGCGTCCCATCGGACCGCCGACGTCGTGGCGGATCACTTCGAGTCCGGCGCCGCAGATGGCGTCCGTCATCTCCGCCGACGTGAACAGCCCGAGCGTGTGCGTCTCGGACGCTCGACGCAGCCCTTCGCGATTCCCGATGATGTACTCGAACGTCACATGCGACAGCCCGGCCTCGAGCCGCGTGTGGCTGACCCGGGCGATGTGCGTGCCGTCCTTGACCGCGGTCGTCGCGGCGACGAATCCGTGTTCGAGTACGCCCGGCTCGAACCACGGTTCGATGAGTACAAGCCCGCCCGGGCGCACGTGCTGTGCCATGCACCGGACCGCGCCGACGAGCCGGTCGGTCGTGCGGACGTACCCGATCGAACTGAACAGACAAAGGATCGCGTCGTAGACGCGGCCGAGTTCGAAGTCCGACATGTCGGCCGTCTCGAAGCGGCCGCGAGGACACCGTCGGCTGGCGATGCCGACCATCGCGTCGTCGAGATCGATGCCGTCGACGGTGAATCCATGCGTTTCCGCGAGCAGGGCGGCGCGACGTCCTGTGCCGCACGCGACGTCGAGGATGCGCGTGGCGCTCGGAACGAGATCGCGCACGAGCGCCGCGAGGTCGGTCGACTCCCGTGGGTAGTCCTTGATCCCGGCGTAGATGGTGTCGTAGAGCGCAGCCGTCTCAGAATACATCGGCGTCCTCCGGCGCATGGGGCGCCTTCATCGTAGATTCCGGGAGCCAACGAGAACGGCCGCGGATCATCAGGATCCGCGGCCGTGGTGATCTCGTTCAGAGGAGGCGATCAGTCCTCCTTGACCTCGTAGTCGGCGTCGATGACGTCGTCGGACGCGGCACCGCTCGGCTGAGCCGCGCCTTCCGGCGTCGCGCCGGGCGTCGACTTGGACGATTCGTACACGGCCTTGCCGAGTTCCATGGACGCGTCGTTGAGCTGCTTGAGGGCGGCTTCGATCGCGGCCTTGTCCTCGCCCTTGAGCTTGTCCTCGAGGTTGCTCGTCGCGTTCTCGATGTTCGCCCGCGCCTCCGACGAGATCTTCTCGCCGTGCTCCTCGAGCGACTTCTTCGTCTGGTAGACGATGTTCTCGGCCTGATTCTTCAGGTCGACGAGTTCGCGCCGCGCCTTGTCCTCGGCGGCGTGCGCCTCGGCATCCTGACGCATGCGGTCGATCTCGTTCTGCGACAGCCCGCTCGAGCCCTTGATCTCGATCTTCTGGCTCTTGCCGGTCGCCTTGTCGGTCGCGGAAACGTTGAGGATGCCGTTCGCATCGATGGCGAACTCGACCTCGATCTGCGGCATGCCGCGCGGGGCCGACGGGATGTCGGCGAGGTCGAACCGATCGAGCGTCCGGTTGTCGCGGGCGAATTCGCGCTCGCCCTGGAGGACGTGGATCGTCACCGACGTCTGGTTGTCGGACGCGGTGGAGAAGGTCTCCTTGCGACTCGTCGGGATCGTCGTGTTCTTCTCGATGAGCTTGGTCATCACGCCGCCGAGGGTCTCGACGCCGAGGGACAGCGGCGTCACGTCGAGCAGGAGCACGTCCTTGACGTCACCCTGGAGCA
>JAGQOI010000003.1 GCA_020427625.1 Phycisphaerales bacterium
CGCCTCGCGTTCCATTGCCAGACAGACGACCTCCGCCTTCGTCAGATCATCCGGCGGCGACAGATGCAGGAGGTCGTTCATCTGGCTCAGGAACGGTTCGTCCAGCGACGTGGCGCCGATCAACGCCTCCGTCGCGCTCCGCCGCCACTCGTCGTCGGACGCGGCCCGGGCGCGGACCACCCCGAGAAGATCCGACGCCAGCGTCGTCGTGCAGCAGAATACGCAGTTCTGAACGCTCACGCGCGTGCCCGTCTCCTCGTCGAGGCACGAGCCCGTCGCCATCAGGCGCGTCAGTCGCTCCAATGGCCGCCCGGACAGCCGATCCACGCGCTCCAGAACGATCATCTGGTAGGGCCGCGCCTTCACCTCCGACAGCAGGGAGGGGACATGCCCGCCGCCCGAGGTCGGTTGCCCGAACAGGGCGGCCGACGCCGACGCCTCGTCGCCATGATCGCTGAAGTCGATCGCGATGAAGCCGCCGCCGCGGAACAGGAGTTGCCCGATGCCCATCGCCAGGTGGCGCTTGCCGATCCCGGTATCGCCGACGAGCAGGAATCGACCGAGCGGCGGAAGCTGCGTCTTGCGCTCCTGCTTCTGACGGAGCAGCACGGCGCGGGCAAGGTGCGTGAAGATGCGCGAGATCGCCTCGTCGTGACCCCGAACGACCTCGGCAAGTTGCGCCCGGGCGCGATCGAAGTCGCCCGGACGATGGAGCAACACCATCCGGTCCTCGCGCTCGGCGTCGGGTCTCGCCTCGGTCGACGCCGACCGCGCGCCCGGCACGGGATCGTCCGCCTCCGTCTGAGGCGGCTGAAGGCCGCCGAGGCGACACACCAGGTCGATGAACTGCTTCAGGCCGGGAACCCTGTACGCACGCCCCAGACCCGGGGGATCGTACCGATGAAGGAAGACCACCGCGGCACCGAGCGCGGCACCGATCGTCACGACGACGATGATCCACCAGCCCAACGGGTTGCGCACCACGAACCGCATGAGCGAGAACACGAGGAGCGCCAGGAACAGCACTTGAACGAGCGGATGCGTCATGGCGTTGCGGCCGGCTGATTCGAGGCGGCGGACCCTGCGGAGCCGCGCGGCCGCGGCATGGAAAGCAGCATCAGCGTGCCCACCACCGCAATCACGAGGAGGACTCGGAAGTACGCGGATTGTCTCCAGAGATCTCTGAGTTTCTCGATCATGACCTCACCGCCGCGTCATCGGCCTCCCGCGATGCCGATGGGCTGTTCGTCACCGGGTGCCATGACCCGAGTGAAGTAGTCGCCGCGACTCGTGCGGCATGCGACGGTGATGCCGCCGCCGCCGTCGTGCACGCCTTCAATACTGATGGTCGTGGCTCCGCCGGCCGGCACGGGCACGGAGACCGTGGTGCCGATGTGCGTGATCGGGACCATCGCGAAGGGCGAACCGTTGATCTTCACGAGCACGACGTCCCCGTCCTGCGCACAATTGTCGAACAGGAAGACGTGCACGAACGACGGATCGCCGCGCAGCACGCCGCGGGCCATCCCGTCCGTGACCGACGGCTCGGGCGCGGCGACGTCGTAGGTCATGCCGATCGCCTTCGCCTTCTCCGTCGCCGACTTCAGCGCCGCCGGATCGGTGATCGCCGGGAGCGGATTGGCCGCCTTCATGATGGCGACCGCCTGGCTCGCCTGTTCGTCCGGCGTACCGCCGCCGGCGAGCACGGCTCGGATCCGCCCGGTCGTCTCGCGGTCGAGATCGGCATCGCCGAAGCCGATCGAACCGACGCTCGAGATCGCGCCTCCGGGACTCACGTGACGCAGATTGGCCGACCCCTGCGGGTCGTAGGACGCCGTCACCGGCTCGACATGGGCGGACCAGTTGGGGAACTGCGTCTCGTCGAGCGACGCCGGCGGGTGCGTTCCGGTCCACGCGAACCAGCCCACCGCGGCCAGGCCGGCGGCGATCACGCCCCGGGCGATCCACGGCGATCGGCGCGGCCGGGTCGGCGTGCCGCGATCGTCGCCGTCATCCGCGGACCCGGTCGCAGTCGGAGCCGCATCCGGTCGCCGAAAGAGGTCCGGGGCATCGCTCGAGAGTCCGGACCGTCGCTGCGGTTCCCGGCTTCGTTCGCTGGTCTCGCGGTCCATTGTGCCCCTCCCACCATCGGTCCTGCCGGCACCGGTCCCATGATACCGTCAGGGTGAGGGCTCGTTCGATCGTTCGTCGTATTCCATCACGACACGGAAGCCGAGCCACGACCACTCGTCCCGTCCGGGCCGATCGTCGTACGTGGCGCACCGGGCGTGACGGGACGAGGACTCGCCACGTCCGCCGCGGAACACGTATTGCCACGTGTCCGCGTCCGGCCGCTCATGAGGATCGATCCGAAGCACGCCGTGTTCGGCCACGGGCCCTCTCGCATCGGCGCACCACTCGCAGACGTTGCCGAGCATGTCGTGCAGCCCCCACGGATTGGCGGCGAGCCGGCCGACCGGATGAGTCTGGTTGTCCGAGTTCCGGTCGAGCCACTCGTGAGCAGGGAGCGACGACTCGTCGACATACCAGAGTTCCTTCGTGTCCGCTCGCGCGGCGTACTCCCACTCGGCGGAGGTCGGCAGCCGGTACCGTCGACCGTCCATCTGACCGAGGCGCGAGCAGAACTCCACGGCCTGGGCCCAGGTGACATTCTCCACCGGTGCGTACGGGTTCGCGGCCAGCGACGGCTGGAAGCCCATGACGCTTTCGAACTGAGACTGGGTGACTTCGGTCGTCTGGAGGTGAAAGGCCTTCGTCAGACGGACCGGGTGATGGATCTCGTTGCCGGCGTGGTATTGGCTGCCGGCGGGCGTTCCCATCATGAACTCGCCGGCCGGAATGAGGGCGAAGGTCATGCCCAGGTCGTTGGTCCGGAACACCATGGCACGCGCGCCCTCCTCCAGCGTTCGCGCCTCGGCATCGGTGTCGTCGATCGCGAGCAACCGCCGCGCGAAGGCCCACGTGCGCAGGGCGGTCGTCGGATGAGATGAGGCGGCGCGGGCGAGGTCGAGCAGATGCGCCCGGAACGAGGACTCGAAGGCCCGGCCCGCCGCCGTCCAGGCCACGAGCGCATCGGTCGCTCGCGCGGCATCCTTCGTGAGATCCTCGGCCACTCGTGCGTCGCTCATGGCCTGCTTCCAGTCATCGCGCCGGATGATGCCGGAGAACTCGGCGAGGATCTTGTCACGTTGCTCCTGGATTCGCGTCGCGGTTGCGATCGCCATGTCGATGGTGTCCATCGCGGCCGCGATCGCGCGCACCCGACCCTGCACCTCGAGGTACGCCTCCATCGCGTCGGTGAGGCGATGAGCCTTCTGGAACTGGTTCGCCACCCGGAACGTCTGCTCGAGATCGGCCCACTCTCGCTCGACGGAAGGCCGATCGCGCGAGCGACCGAGATCGCCCAGTTGGGCCTCGACGCTCCGACGGAGGATCTCGACGTCCGCCGGTGTGATCGGCGCCGGCGGCGGCGGCGACGACCCGCCGGCTGTCGTCGGAGCCGCGGCGGGCCCGCTCGGCGGCGTCGCGGAACGCGGCGCGACCGGCCCGCCTGCGGGTGCCGATGCCGATGCCGGTGCCGATGCCGGTGCTTGTGTCGGTGTCGGTGTCGGTGCCGGTGCCGGTGCTTGTGCCGGAGTCGAGGGTGACGCGGGCCCTGCGGCCGGCCGGGTGGCACGGGCCGGCGGCGGTGGAGAACCGGCACTCGCTCCCGGCGCGGCCTGCGATGCCGGTCCCGGGTTCGGTGCCATCGGCGGAGATGTGGGTGCCGGGCCCGGCGCGGGATTCGACATCGTCGCGGCGGAGCCGCCGGTGTTCAACGCCGGAGTGGAGATCGGCGTGACCGGCGTGACCGGCGTGACCGAACGGCGTTGTCCGTCACGATTCATGATGGTCAGGAGGATGACGACCCCGCCGACGACAACGGCCAAAGCAATGTGCGTTCGTCCCACCACAAACTCCTTGTTCTTTCGAGTCCTGCCGGTCGGGCTCAGAAGACGCCCGGGAAACCGGCGACGAACGGATCCCAGAGCGAGACCTTCATGACCGTGGCCATCAGCCACGCGATCGGACCGACCATGACCCGGTCATCGGTGATGTAGGTGCCGATGAGAATCGCGAAGGCCGGGGATACGCCGCCGATCCACACCATGTCGAGGATGCCGCGGGCGTTTCCCTGTGACGCGAATTCCAGGGCATGCATCAGTTCGCTCAGCCAGAGCACCCAGCCGATGATTCCGATCAGCCGCACAACCCAGGTCATGTCAGTGGCCTCCCCGCGCCGACGGTCCCCGGTGGAACGCCGTGCCCAGTAGATACACGAGCGACCGCACAGTATGCCACGGATTCTGCGTCTTTTGGCGGTTGTGGCGACACGCCCGCCGCACGTCGGGGCGGGTGGTTCCGTGGGGCGCGCGGCCGTAAGTGGTTGGCACCGCAGGCTTGGCGGGTGAGATCCGATGCTTCCGTTCTGCTTCGGTGGCGGCGCTGACGGGGACCATGAGCCGCCGGAAGCGGCGATCCTTGCCATGCACGAGATGCGTCGGTCCGAATCCGATCGGCTCCACTTTCCGCGCCCGCCGTCAGCGACTTTCGGCGGGTGCGTGCTCTTGACGCCGCACGGGTTGCGGCGGCGACCGCGCCCCGCGGGGAGTCGCTCCGGTTGCTCGCGGCGAGGAGACACGAGTATCGTGACGGGTGGCGCGGCGGGCCGCCGGCGCCGCGTGCGGAGATCGTGCATGACGCCACACGAGTTGCGGGACGGTGCGCACGACACCCCCGGGGTGGATCGCCGGCGCATTCACTTTGCCGTCGACGTTCGCGCGACCGCCGATCGACTCTGGGATGCGCTGACGCGGCCCGAGTCCATCGTTCAGTGGTGCTACCCGACCCGATGCACGCTCGACCGGCTCGAGCCCGGTGGCGCGTACACGTTCCACGACGGCGACGATCCGGCCGACTTCGGGGAGATCCTCGTCGCGGATCCGCCCCGGGCGCTCCGGTTCCGGTGGCGATCAAGCGAGCCGGAGCCGACCATCGTCGACTATCGCCTGGAGGCCGCGCCGGACGGGGAGGTCACTCGCATCACGTTCACCTGCGGTCCGTTCCGGGCCGGGCCGCGCTGGGATGACCTCTACCACCGGGACTTCACCGGCTGGGTCAGCATCGTCATGAAGCTGAAGCGCCTCATCGAAGCCGGCGCGCTGTAGCGCGCGACCCGTGCGTCCCGGCGGACGATTCAATCCGGCGCCGCGGGCCGCGGTCGGCGTGGCCACAGGCGGCCGGTGCGCCTCATGTACGCGCGGTACGCGTCGCCGAAGCGTTCGATCATCATGGCTTCCTCGCGGGGGACGCGGACGAGGTAGAGCGGCGCGAAGGTCGCGACGGCCGCCCATCCGGCGAGCCAGTTCGACAGCAGCAGACCCTGCGCGATCGCGAAGAGCCAGATCGACGCGTACATCGGATGCCGCACGCGCCGGTACACGCCGCGGTCGACCAGGGTGTGATCGCGGCGCACTTCGAGGCTGACCGACCAGTTCGGGCCGAGGTCGGCGTGGGATCGCCAGAACAGCCAGAGGGCGAGGATCATGAGGCCGGCGCCGCACCACGGCAGCGCGCCCGGGCGTTCGACGTCCGCGAACGCGAGCAGCGGCGTGAACACGTACAGCAGGGGCAGCACGAGGCTGCCGATGCCGACGACGACGAGCAGGGCACGCTCGGTGCCGTCGATCCGGCGGACGACGGTCTCGACGTGCGCGACGCGGCGCTCGAAGACGTGTCGGATCCCGACGTACACGGCGAAGCCGGCGAGAAACACGAGGTTCCAGGGGTGGTCGAGCATGGGCGCCCTCGTCGGCCGGCGCCATGGTACGACGTCGGCGCGAAGCGCGGCGGCGTCGTCCGGCCAGCCCCGCGGAATGCCGGCAGGAACGACGCCGCCGGACGGCGTTGTCGACGATCATCGCCCGCGCGCCAAGTCCGGACCGCCGACGGACTGACGGCGCGTTGTCACCGGTCCGGTGGCGATGTGAAGATGACGTTCGGCATCGAGCCGTCAGGCGTCGTCGTACAGCGCGGCCGTCGCGGCGGCGGCGGCGCGGACGCGGTCGGCGAGCTCGCGGGGGCGCACGACGCGGCAATGCGGGCCCATCGACAGGACCCACCAGGTGATCTCGTCGAGTCCCGCGACGGTGCAGCGGAAGACGGCCGCGCCGTCGGGACGCTCCTCGATCTCCTGCGTGCGATGCCAGCGCGTGTCGGCGATGGTCTCGGCGAACGTCGCATCGAAGACGAGCTCGACCTCGTGGTCGGGACGTCCGGGCATCATCCGCCACGCGTTGCCGAGGTGCGCGTCGAGGGAGAACTCCGGCGGCGGCGTGAACTCGCGCTGCGTCGCCCGCACCTTCGTGAAGCGACTCAGCTTCAGCGTCCGGATCTCCTCGCGCCCGACGTGATACCCGACGACGTACCACGCCCGCACCGAGAAGAACAGCGTGTACGGCTCGAAGTCGAACTCCGATTCGTCGGTGTCGGGGTTGAGCGAGTCGTACCGGCAGACGAGGGCGCGCCGGGTCGCGATCGACGACTGCATCCGCTCGTACACGCCGGCGCAGCCGTCGCCCGACGCGCTCGGCGCGGTGCGCACGGCGATCCCGTCGGCGAGGCGCGTCATCTCCTCGCGCACCGACGCCGGCATCATCGCCTGGATCTTCATCATGGCCCGCCACGCCGGCTGGGTGAACGCGATGCGCTCCGGCTGCGCGACGTGCTCGCACAGGACCGCCAGCGCCAGCGACTCCTGCACCGTGAGATGCAGCGGCGGCAGGAAGAAGTCGGCGCCGACGCGGTACGTCTGCGCCGACGGGTCGAAACGGATCGGGATCCCGATGGCCGCGAGTTCGTTGAGGTCGCGGAAGATCGTCCGCTCCGTCACGCCGCATTCCGCGGCCAGGGTCGCGGGCGTCCACCCGTCGCCGCCCTGGACGAGCGTGAGGATCTGCAGCAGACGGTGCACTCGGGTGTACGACGGCATGCCCGGTTCCCGGAATGGCGCGAGCGCGTTCGGTCGGATCGCCCGCCCCGGCACGGTCCGGCGTCGGGCACGAACGAACGTCGGATCACGAGAAGAAGCGGATCGACATCGGGTACGGCCAGGTCTCGCCGCCGTTCGCCTTGATGGCGCCGATGATCGGGAACACGATGCCGAGGATGCCGAGGATCGGCAGGATGACGATGCCGACGACGACGAAGACGAGCAGCACGCTGATGACCATGTAGATGTGCCAGGAGATCATCCAGTTCATGATGATCTTCCCCTGCACGTCGACGCCCGCCAACTCGTCCTTCTTCATCTGCCACATCACGAGCGGACCGATGATCCCGCCGAACGGCACGACGAAACTGGCGAACGTCGACAGGTGCATGAACATGCACCACTGGTTCGCGTTCTGACCGACGTCGCCGCCCGAACCCACCGGCGCGCCCGGCGCCGTCGGCGGACCCGATCCGTCCGGACCGCCCGCGCCCGGCGGCGGCGCGTCGAGCACGCGCGCCTTCGCCCGCTCGTACTCCAGGTCCGACAGCGACCCGGCGCGATGCAGATCATCGAGACGCTGGAGCTCTTCGGCCATCCCCATCGTGCATGCTCCTCGAAGTGGTGGTCCCGGTCGACGGCGCCGCGGGCGCGGCACTTCTCCGGCGTATCGTCAGCGCCCGGCCCTCGGGCGTCAAGCGCGCGGGCCGTGCTACGATGGGCGTCGCTCCGACCTTCATCCGCCGCACCGGCGCGGGAGTGGCGCCGATGCTCACCATGCCCGATCCGATCCCGCTGCGCATCCTTCACGAGGACGATGATCTCGTCGTCATCTCGAAGCCGGCGGGACTCGCCGTCCATCGCAGCGGACCGTCGGCGCCCGGCGAGCAGTTCATCCTGCAACTCGCGTCGGCGCAGACGGGACGATACCTCCATCCCGCCCATCGGCTCGACCGCAACACGTCGGGCATCCTGTGCTTCGCGACGACCGCGGCCATGAGCCGCGCGATGCAGGAGCGGCTCCGCGCCGACGACACGACGAAGACCTACCTCGTCCTCGCGCGGGGAGAGACGCCGGAGCGGTTCGAGAGCGATCGTCCGCTGCGCACCGATCGCGGCGAGCCCCGCCCGGCCCGCACGTCCTTCACGCGTCTCGCCACCGGTTCCCGCTGCTCGCTGCTCGAGACGCGGATCTTCACCGGGCGGCATCACCAGATCCGCCGTCACCTGAACCACCTCGCGCATCACGTCATCGGCGACACGACGCACGGGAAGGGACGCATCAACGCGTTCTTCCGGGCCGAGTACGACCTGCCCCGCATGTTCATTCACGCGTGGCGTCTCGTGATCCGGCATCCGCATCGGGACGAGACGCTCGTGCTGCACGATCCGCTCGCGCCGGATCTCCGCGCGTTCCTGCTCCGCCTGCCCGACTTCGATCCGGCGTTCATCGCGACGTTGTGAGTCGGGCGCGATCGAGCGCCTCGCGAAGCCCGGCGTCGATGATCGCCGCGACGGTGGCCGCGTCGTCGGTGACGTCGAACCGGTGCACCCACACGTGCGCGCCGTCGCTCGCGCGGATGACTTCGCCGAGCATCGCGCCGTCGCCGATGAAGCGCCCGTTCACGACGTAGGTCGGCGCGAAGCGCTCGACGACGCGGGCGACCGGCGCGTCGTCGGCGTCGAAGGCGCTCGTCGACGTCGGACCGACCACCGCGAACGCCGGATCGGCGCCGAGGCGCGCGAGCAGATGATCGGCGATCGTCGTGGTCGTCGACGGGCCGGCGCCGGCATCGGGAGCGACGAAGGACATGATCGCCAGGCGGATCGGCGCCGCCGGCGCGCGAAGGATGCCGCTCAGCCAGGTCGCGCCGCCGAGCACGAGCACGAACGCGAACACGAGTGCGAGCGGCACGACCCGTCGGCGCGGGCGCGCGGGCCCGGTGCCGGTCGGCGCCGATGGCGCCTCGACCGGGTCGACCGCGGCGATGAGCCGATAGCCGCGCCGGGGCAGGGTCTCGATGTACTGCGGCGCGTCGGCCGCTTCGCCGAACGCGGCCCGCAGTTGTCGCACGCAGAAGTGGAGGCTCTGGTCGAACTCCACGTGCACATCGGGCCAGAGTCGTGCACGGATCGCGTCGCGGGTGACGAGCGTGCCGGGCTGTTCGAGGAGGAGCGCGAGCAGGGCCGCGGGCTGCGGCGGGAGTCGCTGCGCGCCGTCGTCGCCGGTGAGATCGCCGGTGACGCGATCGAAGACGAACGCGCCGATGCGGACTCCGTCGGTGGGGGGATCGGCCGTGGGCGCGGGATGGCGCGGCGCGGGGTCGCCGCCCGGAGACGTCATGTGCGGGCGCCGTGATCGAGGAGGAGTCGGACGACGGCGTCGTGTTCCCCGCGCCGGGCGAGGTCGAGCGCGGTCTGACCGGACGCGTCGAACTTCCGTCCGCGCCGGTTCACGTCGGCGCCGCGTTCGATGAGCAGGGCGACGAGGTCGATCCGACCGGCCATGGCGGCCCAGTGGAGGGCCGTCGTGCCGAGGTGGTGCTGGCGCTCGATCTCGGCGCCGGCGTCGAGGAGGATCGTCGCGAGTTCGACGTCGCCGCCGGCGATCGCCGGATACCACAGCAGCGCGAAGTCGTGGGCGCCGCGTTCGTGGATGCGCCCGGGCGCGGCGGCGAGCATGGCACGGAGGCCCGCGGCATCGCGTCGGATGACCGCCGTCGGCAGCGCGTACGGCGCGCCGTGTTCGAGCAGGTGATCGACGATGTCGCGCCGTCCCATGTGGGCGGCGGCTTCGATCGCGCCTTCGTTCGTCGTCGCGACGGCGTGGGCGAGACGCGGATTGCGGGCCGTCGCCTCGACGACGGCGTCCAGGTTGCGATGGGCGTCACCGACGACGCGCCCGCGCTCCAGGCGCGACAGGTCGTCGACGTCCGGCGCGACGTACGGCGCGCCGTGGACGTCGTACGCCCGCCGCGTCGCGTCGGCGTCGCGGGGGATGGTGTCGGCGGCGTCGAGGAGGGCGACGACCGACGCGTGTCCCGCGGCGGCGGCGCGATCGTGCGCGCTCCGGCCGGCGCCGTCGCGGGCGGACACCGCGGCACCGCGCCGGATGAGCATCTCGACGATCTCCACGCTCCCGCGCGAGGCGGCGACGTGCAGCGCCGTCACGCCCGACGGACCGGCCGGGGCGGGATCCGCGCCATTGGCGAGCAGCGACGCGCCCGTCATCTCGGCCGTCGGGAGGTCGGGAACGGTGAGCGCGGCGAGCAGCGGCGTGAGGGCGTCGACCCGCACCGGCTGGTTCGGGTCGGCACCGAACTGGTAGACCCGCCAGATCTGCGTCCCCGCGCCGCCCAGAGCCGCGGCGACCATCGCGCTGCCGCCGATCGGATGCTCGTCGCGCACGCGGTCCGGCGCCGCGGCGGCGAGCGCCTCGAAGCGCTCCCAGTCGAGCGCGAGGGCGGACTCGTGGAGGTCGAGGTCCGGCGCGAGCGGACGGATCGCCGCCGCGATCGCCGGGTGATGGTGCAGCAACGCGAGGGCGAACGCGGAACGCCCGAGGTCGTCGCAGGACCGGGCGAGGTCGGGGTGCGCGTCGAGCATCGCGCGGCAACGGTCGAGGTGACCGCCGCGCACCGCGTCGAGGAAGGCGCGGCGGTCGGCCGGATCGGCGCGCAGGAATCGGGAGAACGTCGCGGCGCCGGTGACGGCGAGACCGTGGGCGAGGATGGTGCGTCGGGAAGGGCGGGACATGGGCGGACTCCGGTTGGGGGATGTGTGGAGGTGTATGTCCTGATCCCGCGCCAGGGTGCTGAGGGATCCCTGAGTCCTGCCTGAGGATACGGCGAGTCGGGCGTGGCGTCCGGGGGGACGGGGGCGGAATGGCCGCCTCGGGTCGGGAATGGCGGACTCTCGCCCGGCCGAATGCGGTCGGATATAGTCGGTCTGTTTCGTCGAACGCGCCGCGTTCGACCGCCGGCAGGACCGACCCGCCCGAGTCGGTTGTCCGGTTCGACGTCCGTCGGGCGGGTCTGCACAACAGGTTTCTTGCGATGAACATCTACGTCGGCAATCTGCCTTTCCGGTACAGCGACAACGACCTCCGCGAACTCTTCAGCGCCTACGGGCAGGTGAAGAGCGCCAAGATCATCATGGACCGCGAGACCGATCGTTCCCGCGGCTTCGGCTTCGTCGAGATGATGGACGCCGCGTCCGCCGAGACCGCGATCAAGGAGTTGAACGAAGCCGACGTCGACGGGCGGTCGCTCGTCGTCAACGAGGCGCGCGAGCGCGGCCCGTCGCGTCGCTGAGTCGGCGC
Organism: Phycisphaerales bacterium; assembly: GCA_020427625.1. GTDB lineage: Bacteria > Planctomycetota > Phycisphaerae > Phycisphaerales > SM1A02 > JAGQOI01. The sequence continues at coordinate 11,373 of JAGQOI010000003.1, forward strand.
CCGCACGTCATGGGTGCCTCGGGAGCGCGGATCAACGCGTTCGCCGGCGGTGTCATGCGCGCTTCCTGCGGATTGCGTGTTGCCGGAGGCCGACCGCGGCTCGTACCATCAGGGCAACGCCCCCGATCGAGACGCCCGCTGATCGGGTCCCCCCCCACAGGAGAGAGTCATGTCCGACCGTCGTATCCCGCGTTCCGGGTGCTCCGTCACGCCGTCCATTCTTCTGTGTGCCGGCGTGTGTGTCGGCGCGGTGGGTGTCGGCGCGCTGGCGCCGTTCGCGTCGGCCGGGACGCCCGCCTTCTCGGACCGCACGGCGGAGGCCGGCGTCGTCGTGTCGCACAGTCCGGCCTACGGCGAGTCCTTTCTCGCGGGCGGCGCGGTGGGTGATTTCAACAACGACGGCTTCATCGACATCTACTTCCCGGTCGGCGGCAACGCGCCGGACCGGCTGTTCATCAACAACGGCGACGGCACGTTCACGAACCGGGCCGCGGAGTGGAACATCGCCGTGTCCCATCGCGGCACGGGCGCGGCGGTGGGCGACTTCAACGGCGACGGCTGGCTCGATCTGTTCGTGACGAGTCTCGGTCCGGCGGGTTCGAGTCAGATCGGTCAGCACCGGCTGTACCGCAACAACGGCAACAACACGTTCACGAACGTCGCGTCGGCGGCGGGCGTGAACTTCTCGTCGCACATTGCGCCGGACGGCTGGGGCGGTGCGTGGGGCGACTACGATCTCGACGGCGACCTCGACCTCGCGGTCGCGGGCTGGCAGACGAACGACGGCAACCGGCTCTTCCGCAACGACGGCGACGGCACGTTCACGGACGTGACGGTGAGCGCGGGTCTGTCGAACGTGCTGAACGTCAACGGTTTTGCGCCGCGGTTCGCGGACATGGACGGCGATCGGTATCCCGAGCTCATCTGGATCGCCGACTTCGGGACGAGCCAGTACTGGGTGAACGACGGCGACGGCACGTTCACCAACTTCACGAACGGATCGGGCACGAGCCAGGACGGCACCGAGATGGGCATGACGGTCGCGGACTTCGACGAGGACGGCGATTTCGATTTCTACGTGACGACCATCTCGTCGAACAACCTCTACATGAACCAGGGCGGCAACGTGTACCTCAACCAGGCCGCGTCGGCCGGCGTCGTGAACACGGGCTGGGGGTGGGGGACGGTCGCGATCGACTTCAACCACGACTCGCTGATCGACCTCGTCGCGACGACGCAGAGCAACCGGCAGTATGCGTTCCTGAACAACACGCCGGTCGGCGGCGCGCTGCACTTCAACGAAGTGGCGCTGAGCATCGGTCTGAACACGAACGTCTCCGGGCGCGGGATCGCCAACCTCGACTACGACGGCGACGGCGACCAGGACGTCGTGTTCTTCCCGCGCTCCGGCCCGTTCAAGCTGTTCCGCAACGACCTGTCCGGCGCCGACACGAACTGGATCCGCATCACGCTCGATCGCGGCGACGTCACGACCATCGCGCCGAACGGCATCGGATCCGTCGTCCGTCTCACGATCGGCGACCGGACGCTCATGGGACGCGTCGACGGCGGCAGCAACTACCTGAGCCAGAGCGAACTCGCCGCCCACTTCGGCCTCGGCGCCGTCGAGACGATCGACGCCGTCACCGTCGAATGGACGAACGGCGACGTCACGACGCTCATCGATGTGCCGGCGAACCAGACGCTCGTCGTCACCGCCGGCGCGGCGACGGTTCCCGGCGACCTCGACGGCGACGGGTCGGTGAATCCCGCCGACCTGGCGATCCTCCTGGCCGCGTGGGGCCCGTGCGGCGCCTGTCCGGAGGATCTGGACGGCGACCGTACGGTCGGGCCCGCCGACCTCGCGATCCTGCTCGCGAACTGGGGCTGATCCGGCGCCGGGGCGTGGCGGCGATCGCCCGAGGGGCGAGAGCCGGATGATTATCGGACCACGTGACGACGGTCCCGCCTGGCGGGGGCCGTCGTCTCTTTTTTCAACGGAATCGCGCGCCTCGCCCGATGCGCCGGTGCTTTCTCTCAGAGCGAGGGGCGGGGGTTCCGTCGTCACCGATCCGGGTGCCGACGGGGCGATCCCGTGTCCATCCCCCCCCTTCGGGCCGGAGCCTGATCGTGAACTGGCGACTGCAGGTGCATGTCGAGTACGGAACCGATCGCGACGAGCGACACGACATCGATCTTGCGCCCGGCGATCGCTTCGCCGTCGGTCGAGCCGCCGAATGCGACCTTCGACTCGACGATGCCCTCGTCGGCGACCGGCAGTGCGAGTTCACCCTCCGCGCCGGCGCCGTCACCCTCGTCAACCTCGACGAGGAACTCGGCACCCTCTGCAACGGCGCCCTCATCGACGGCCCGCATCGCGTGCAGGCGCAGGATCGACTCGAGATCGGCGGCGTCATCCTGACCGTCGAGACCCTCGACCACGCCGCCGGTCCCGTGACCGAACGCGCGACCGAACGAGCGACCGAACGAGCGACCGGTCCCTCGACCGGTCATGACGCGACCGCCGCTCCGGCGCGCAACGGGTCCGGGTCGCCCGTTCCGACACCGGTCCCGACACCGGTCCCCGCGCCCGTGGCACCCGCGCCGGTGGAGCCGTCCGTCTCGGCCCCGGTTCCGACCTCTGCCGCGGGCGCGGCGACGTCTTCGGTCGCGGAGATCGGCGAGATTCGCGATGACCCTGCGATTCTCCCGGCGCTGGCGGCCGGCGCGTCCCTGTCGGATGCCGCGGACCTGCTCGCGCGGGAGTTCCCCGACGGTCCGATCGTGACGAGCGGCGATCTGGACGCGTGGATCGCGCGAGGCACCGCTCGGGCGCGGGATCTCGGATTCACGGCCGACGAGGACGTGCTGACCTTCCTGCGCCTCGTCATCGGGCTCGGTGATGAACTTCAGGACGCCGACGGCGTGGCGCCGGACGTCTACTTCGCGCTGACAAACCGGCAGAAACCCGCTCCGGATCGCCTCGCCTGGGCCCTGCGGCAGGGTCGTCGGATCATCCGACGCCGCGCGCAGCCGGACCCGACGCCGGCACCCGCCGCACACGCAACGGTCGCGCCGGCAACGACCGCACCCGCCACGGCGCCCGCGCGTCCGACGGCACCGGTTCGTCCGAGCGGCGGGACCGCCTCCGGAATGACCCGGGGTCCGGACGCGTCGGGGTTCACGCACGTGACCCGGGTGTCGCCGCCGCCCGCGGCCGCGCCGGGCATCACGCAGGCGGCGCTGGCCGAGGCGTTGGACGGCTTCATGATCCTCTCGCGGATCGGCGGCGGGGGGGTCGGCGAGGTCTACCGCGCGCACGATCTGAAGCTCGAGCGTCAGGTCGCGCTGAAGGTCATTCGCGAAGTGCGTCCGGGCGACCAGCAGCGTCTGCTCGACGAGGCGCGGGCGGCGGCGGGCCTGCGTCATCCGAACATCGTGCAGGTCGATCGCTTCGAGGAACTCGGCGACGGCGGGTACTACGTGATGGAGTTCGTCAACGGACTCGACGCCCACAAGTTGCTCAAGGCGATCGGTCCCGAGCTCGATGTCGAACGTGCGCCGGAGCGGATCTGCGCGGCGGTCGGGCTCGACGTCGCGGCGATCTCGCCGGAGTGCCGCGCCGTCATGGCGAGCGGCGAGTCGCCGTACTACCGTCTCATCGCCTGGTGGATGGCGGGCGTGTGCGACGGCGTCGAGCGGGCGCACCGCGAGGGCATCGTGCACCGCGATCTGAAGCCGAGCAATCTCGTCTTGTCGCCGGACGGTCGTCTGAAGGTGACGGATTTCGGTCTGGCGACGCGTCGTGACGGCGACGGTCCGGGGGACCTGGCGCGGGTCGGAACGCCTCGATACCTGGCGCCGGAGCGGATCGCCGACTGGGCGTGGGGCACGGACACGGTGGGTCGTGATCCGCGGATCGACGTGTGGGGGATCGGCGCGACGATGTACGAGTTCCTGGCCCGTCATCCGGCGTACGTCGGTCCGGAGTCGATGGTGCTGCACGCGATCGTGACGCTGGATCCGGTGGTGCCGAGTCGCGAGCGCTGGGCGGTTCCGCCGGAACTCGAGCAGATCTGTCTGCGGGCGCTGGCGCGGAATCCGCGCGAACGGTATCGTCGTGCGCAGCAGATGGCCGATGATCTTCGGGCCTGGCTCGACGCGGACGTCGCGCCGAAATCGGGCGTGTTCCAGAAGTCGGTCTCCGGTTGGTTGCGGCGGAAGGCATGAGTCGTCGTCGAGTCGTCATCGAGGTGGAGTTCGAGGACATCGTCGGCGACGAGCCGTCGTGGCCCGCGATCATGCTGCTGCCCGACGCCGCCGCCGCGACCGGGACCCGCATCGCCGTGACCGATCACGACGCGGTGGTCGCGGGCGGCCGTCACGTCGGTCACGGCGAGTGGTTCGACGACGCCTCGGTGCGCGTGCGTGTCAGCGCGCCGATCTCGAACGGCGACACGCCTGTGCCCGCCTCGGACGTGCACGCCGACGATCCGTCGGGCGACACGCCGGTCCACCCGCCGGCGGCGATGCCCGACGCCGGCGGCGCGTCCGAGATCGTCATCACGACGATCGCCGGCCAGCGAGTGCGTCGCCTGCGTCAGCGGGTCGACACGACGCCGGGCTGGAGCATGGTCGTCGGACGAAGCCGGCAGGGCACGGACCTCATCGTCGACGACGATCACGTGTCGCGCATGCATCTGCGCCTGTTCGCCGAGGGCGGACGGATCATGGTCGAGGACCTCCGCAGCAAGTGGGGCACGACGATCAACGATCGCCCGCTCGTCATGCCGACGCCGCTCGCGGACGGCGACGAGGTGCACTTCGGCAAGTCGTCGATCCGGTTCGTCGGTGCCCCGAGTCCCGAGGAACGGGCCCGGATGACCACCGCGACGACGCTGTCGGCGCTCCCGCCGCCGAGACGCCCGTCGGCGCACGACGCGCCCCTCGCCGGCGAGGACGACGCGCACGGCGCGCGACGCGCGACCGGCCCGTGGACGCGACGCCTTCGCGCCTGGTGCGACTCGGGATGGCGACGGCATCCGGCCGCGCGGATCGCCGCGGCCGTGCTGCTCGTGCCGGTCCTCGCGGCCGCGCTCGTCGGGCTCATCCTCGCCCTCGTCTGATCTCCGCAGGCGATACCATGTCGCGGTGCCTGTCGAGGACCCGTCGATCGATCTCGCCGTCGCGATCTGCGCCTGCAACAACATGCGGACGTTGCCGGACACGCTGCGCAGCGTCGCGGACCTGGCGTCCCGTCTCGTCGTCGTCGATTCGGGATCGACGGACGGCACGATCGACCTCGCCCGGTCCTTCGGGGCCGAGGTGATCCACCGCGACTGGACGGGCATGGTCGAACAGCGGCAGTTCGCGCTCGACCAGTGCCGCGAACAGGCGTGGGTGCTCGTGCTCGACTCGGACGAATCGGTCGACGAGACGTTGCGGACGTCGATCCGTCGCCTCGTGACCGAGAATCCCGCCGACGTCGCCGGCGCCTCGTTCAATCGCAAGGTCTGGTTCCTCGGGGGATGGCTGCATCACGTCTTTCAACCGGAGTGGCGTCTGCGCCTGGTGCGCGGCGGGTCGGGCCGGGTGGTCGGGGCGCACGGGCACGACCGGATCGACGTCGACGGTCGCGTCGAGCGTCTGACGGGGACGTGTCGGCACGATTCGTGGGCGGATCTCCCGGACATGATGCGGTCGTACGTCCGATTCGCGGAGTCGTCGGCCTCATCGGCGCGGCGCGGCGGGCGGGCGATCGACGTGCTCGTGCGGCCGGGCGTCGCGGTGTTCAAGCAGTACGTCCTGAAGCGCGGGTTCCTCGACGGTCGCCGCGGGTTCATCGCGTCGATGGGCGTCGGCGTCGGCACGTTGCTCAAGCATCTGCATCTCATGTCGCGTCGCCCGGGGACCTGAGCCGGGGTCGTGAGCCGGGGTCGCGAGCGCCTCGCGTCCGAGAAGCGCCCGGCATCGCCGTCGTCGCCGGTCTTATGGTCCTCCGGGTCGGGAAACCCGTTCACGGGACGCGTTTTCGCGTCAATCGTTCAGGCGGCGGCGGATGATCGTCGAACGATGATCGTACGACGGGCGGAACGACGCGGGCCGGGATGATCGCATCCGGGCTCGCCACCAGAGACGACTCACGCATGTTCCCGCATGACCGCGCGACGATGTCGCATCGTCGGGTCCGCGGTCCGACCGCGCCTTGCCACCTGAAAGGAATGACGTCTCCATGCACACGCTGAACACCTTCATCGCCGGTGCCGCGCTCGCGGCCCTATTCCCGCTGACCGCCGCCGCGGCACCGCGCTCGAACGACGTCGCGCCGCAGCAGGCGCTCATGTCGGCCTTCGATCTGAACCGGGACGGCGTCCTGTCCGACGACGAGATCGATCGGGTCGTCCGCGCCCTGCACGCCATCCAGCAGGCCGACGACGGCATGCCGGACCCGGACGCCGGTCGTCGCCAGGGTCGGCGGATGAACGCCGATGCGCCGGTGCGCGGCCGGGCGATGCGGAATCGCGCCGAGGCCGATGCGCCCGAGACGCCGCGGGGCATGCGCAGCCGCCGCGCCACGCACACGCTCGACGAGTCGATGGACGACGAGTTCACGGACGAGGCGCCGGCGCCGGTCGCGCCGCGTCTCGCCGCGGCCGTGCGGTTCGAAGCGATGGATCTGAACGGCGACGGCTTCCTGTCGCCGGATGAGTGGATGGCTCATTGTGATCGGATGATGGCGGCGTCGGGCGCGTCGGACGACGGTCCGGTCGCGCCGCGTCGAGTCGCGCGGGACGGCGACGGGCACGCGGCCGGTGCGCGGGGTCGTCGCGGCGGCGACCGTCGCCTCCACATCCTGTCTCCGGACGAGATGCCCGACGCCGAGCGTCTCTCGCCCGGCTCGTACGCCCGACCCGAGGCCGGCGAGATCGCGCCCGACGAACTCGACGGGGCTCGTCAGCACAAGGCCCGTACGAGGTCCGAGAGCGCGAAGGACGACTCGGACTCGTAAGCCGCTCGCGCTCCCGAGCGACTGAAACCATCGCCGCGCGGCCGGTCCGGAGGGGATCGGCCGCGCGCGTGTTCGTGGTTCGGCGTTTTTCTTGTGGGGCGTGGGCGATCCGAACGGCAGCGTCGTGACGGGGTCGTCGGATCCGGCGGTCCGGCTCTCGTCGTGGGGGCGGGTCGGGCGTGATCAGTTCTTGGGTTTGGCCTTTTCCTGGTGTCCGTGCCGCACCATGGCGCCTTCGGCGAGGAAGATCACGTTCTCGGCGATGTTGGTGCTGATGTCGGCGATGCGTTCGAGTTTGCGGGCGACGGACAGGAGGTCGATCGCGGCGCTGAGGGACTCGACGTGCCTCGGGATCTCGGACTGGACCCAGACGAACATCTCGCGTTGGAGGTCGTCGACGATGGTGTCGTGTTCGCGGATGCTTCGGGCGAGGGCGGTGTCACGATCGGCGAAGGCGATCATGGCGTTGGCGAACATGTACCGCGTCTCCTCGGCCATCCTGACGAGGACGGGCGGCGCGTCGACGGGCTTGAGCTGGACGAGGTCGAGGGCTCGTTTGGCGATGGATTTCGCGAGGTCGGCGACGCGTTCGAGTTCGGTGTTGATGCGCATGACGGCGAGGATGAACCGCAGATCGCCGGCGACCGGGTGATTCAGGGCGAGGAGGCGGAGGCACGTCTCCTCGATGCTGATCTCCATGCGGTCGATCTCGGCATCGCCGAAGCGGACGGCGCACGCGGTGTCCGAGTCGCGATGGATGAGCGAGTTGATGGCCTGGTTGACGCGGTGTTCGACGCTGGCGCCCATCGTGAGGATGGACCGCCGGAGTTCGCCGATGGCCGCGGGAAGATCGACCTGCATGGGGAGTCCTTTCCGGACGCGGGATCTCGGGGCGTTCAGCCGAACCGTCCGGTGATGTAGTCCTCGGTCTCCTTCGACCGGGGATTCGTGAACATGTCGGGCGTCGGGCCGACTTCGACGAGTCGTCCTTCGCAGAAGAACGCGGTCTGGTCGGACACGCGCGCGGCCTGCTGCATGTTATGCGTCACGATGACGATCGTGTAGTTCTCGCGCAGTTCGCTGATGAGTTCCTCGATGCGTCCGGTCGACTTGGGATCGAGCGCCGAGCACGGTTCGTCCATGAGCAGGACCTCGGGCTCGACCGCGAGCGCGCGGGCGATGCAGAGGCGCTGCTGCTGTCCGCCGGAGAGGCCGAGTGCGCTCGACTTGAGCCGGTCCTTGACCTCGTCCCAGAGGGCGGCGCCGCGCAGCGCTCGCTCGACCCGCTCGTCGAGCCCGGCACGCAGCCC
>JAGQOI010000173.1 GCA_020427625.1 Phycisphaerales bacterium
CGAGGGTTCGAATCCCTCCCTCTCCGTTTCCCGTTCCCCCCGCCGCCGTCGCGCCACCCGCCCGACGATCGCCTCGCGCACGACGCCCCGCCCCGCGGCGGTACACTCAACATCATGACCGCCTACGCCGTCGCCTGTGGGACCGATCTTGCCGCGCGCACCGGGGCCGAGATCGCCGACGCCGGCGGGAATGCCGTCGATGTCGCCGTCGCCGCGACCTTCATGACCTGGGTCGCCGAACCCGGCATGACCTCCGTCGGCGGCGGCGGGTTCGCGACCGTCTGGCCGGCCGATGGTGATCCCGTCACCATCGACGGGTTCGTCGAGATGCCCGGCCGCGCGGCACCGCTGGACCGCTTCGGACACGCCCACCCCATCGTCATGCCCTACGGCGGCGAGACCCACACCATCATCGGCGCCGCCTCCGTCGCCACCCCCGGCGCGCTCGCGGCCCTCGAACACCTCGCCCGAGAACACGGCCGACTCCCCTGGCGACGACTCGTCGAGCCGGCCGCGCACGCCGCTCGCGAGGGCTTCCCGCTCCCGCGCCCCTCGCACACCTACATGACGGTCGCCCGCGACACCGTCTTCAGCGCGACGCCGGACGTCTGGGCCCTCGCCCACCGGCCCGACGGCACGCTCCGGGATCTCGGTGAAGTCATCCACATGCCCGACCTCGCGCAGACGCTCGACGCCATCGCCTACGACGGCGCGGCCGCGCTCTACGAGGGCGAGATCGGGCGGCGCATCACCGACTGGCTGGAGACGCAGGGCGGCCTGCTCGGCCCGGCGGACCTCGCGGCATACCGGGCGGTGGTGCGTCCGGCGCTGCGCCTCACGACGAACGACTGGACGCTGGCGACGAACCCCGCGCCCGCCGTCGGCGGTGCCGCGCTCATCGATCTGCTCACGCGCATGATCGATCCCGCGCCGTCGGCGTGGGATGCGCCGACGATCGCGCGGTTCGCGTGCGCGATGGACGCGACGTTCGCCGCGCGTCACCGGATGCTCGGCGCGCCGTCGACGAGTCACACGTCGGCGGTCGACGCGAGCGGTCTGGCGTGTTCGATCACGACGTCGACCGGGTATTCGTCGGGCATCATCGTGCCGGGAACGGGCGTGCTGCTGAACAACATCCTCGGCGAGATCGAGTTGTTCCCCGGCGGCCTGCACGGCGCGCGTCCGGGCGCGCGGGTGCGTTCGAACATGGCGCCGAGCATCGCGCGGACGCGGCGCGGCGAGACGATCGCCCTCGGCGCCGCCGGCGCCGATCGCATCACCTCCGCCCTCGCCCAGGTCTGGCTGCACCTCGCGTCGCTCGGGCTCGACCTGCATCACGCCGTCGCGTCGCCACGCTGTCACCTCGAACAGCGCGCCGGCATCATGACGCTCGCGGCGGAACCGGGCATCGATCTGCGCGACGCGCCGTACGAAGTGCGCCGCTTCGACGAGCCGCACATGTACTTCGGCGGCGTGCAGGCGGCGATGCGCGCGAAGGACGGCGCGATGTCCGCCGTCGCCGAGCCCCGGCGCGGCGGCGGCGTGCGGACGTCATGCCCGCCGGTCGCCTGACCGTGATTCTCCGCCGACCCGATGCACGGGGGTTCGATGCACGGGGGTTCGATCAGCCCCAGAACCCTTCGAGCAGCGGCGTCGAGAGGTAGCGTTCGCCGAACGAGCAGCCGATGGTGCAGATCGTCTTGCCCTTGCTCTCGGGTCGGGCGGCGACGCGGGCGGCGACACAGGCGTTCGCGCCGGTGGAGATCCCGCCGAAGATCCCCTCGTGCTCGGCAAGTTTGCGGGCCCATTCGAAGGCGTCCTCGTTGGACACGGTCTCGACGCCGCTGAGCAACGTCGTGTCGAGGTTCTTCGGAATGAATCCGGCGCCGATGCCCTGGATCTTGTGGGCGGCGGGTTGTCCGCCGGAGATCACCGGCGACGCCTCGGGTTCCACGGCGATGGCCTGGAAGTCCGGCTTCCTGCCGCGGATGAAGCGGGTGACGCCCGTGATCGTGCCGCCGGTCCCGACGCCGGCGACGAGGATGTCGATCTTCCCGCCGGTGTCGGCCCAGATCTCCGGACCGGTCGTGCGCTCGTGAACGGCGGGATTGGCGGGATTGTTGAACTGCTGCGGCATCCAGCCGTGCGGCGTCTTGTCGAGGATCTCCTCGGCCCGGGCGACGGCGCCGGGCATCCCGTTGGCGGCGGGCGTGAGGACGAGGTTCGCGCCGAGCGACCGCAGGAGCACGCGTCGCTCCATGCTCATCGACTCGGGCATCGTGAGCGTGAGGGCATAGCCCTTCGCGGCACAGACGAAGGCGAGGGCGATGCCGGTGTTGCCGGACGTCGGCTCGATGATGTGCGTGTCGGCGTTGAGCGTCCCGTCCTTCTCGCCGGCCTCGATCATCGAGTGCGCGATGCGGTCCTTCACGCTCGCCATCGGGTTGAAGTATTCGAGCTTGAGATAGACGGCCGCGTGATCGGCCGGAACGAGCCGGTTGAGCCGGACCATCGGCGTGTCGAAGCAGGTGTCGACGATGGAATCGTAGGTGCGTCCGCGAAGCATGCGCCATCCCTCCTGTATTCGGGTCGAGCGTTCCGGCAACGGTGCACGGCGCGCCGGGGGGACGGCGCGTCGACCGGCGCCGTCACGCGGCGCCCCGGCCCCTCGGTTGCGTAAGATGGTACCATCCCCCGCCACTGTCGAGAGTCGAACATGTCGGACACGACCCCGATCCGCCACGACCAGCAGTCCATCCGTCGCCTGACCGAGTCGATCCTCGCCGACCGCCGGATCCACCACCTCTCCACCGAGTACCTGCCCGATCGCGGCGAGGTGATCGACCTGCTCGA
>JAGQOI010000174.1 GCA_020427625.1 Phycisphaerales bacterium
GCCGCGCCGAAGATCCGACCGCGGCGCGATCTGCTTCCACGTCCGCCACACGATGTCGTCCAGCGGACCCGCGAGGTCGTGCACCAACAGCGAGACCAGTTCCACCGTCCGTTCGGGATCCACGTGGGCCGACTCGGGCAGGCGCAGACGCTCGCGCAGCGCCGCCGCCGCCTCCTGCGGCCAGTCGCCGCCGCTCGCCGGCGCAAGACCCGCCCGACGCAGACGCTCCACGATCGCCGCCTTCTCCTCCGCGGACAGGCCCGCCGACAACTCGACGAGCCGCCGCAGATGATAACTCGGGTCCCGGTCCTCCCGGGCGTCCGTCGGCGGCGCGGCCGACGGTGCCGCGGCCGGCGCCGGGGCCGACCCCCAGGCGTCCCAGGTCGGAAACGCGTACTCCAGTTCCTGGAGGAACGCCTCCCGCTGGTCCGGATCCGTTCGCGACAGCGCCCGCTCGATCTCGTCGACGAGATACTGCTGGCGGACCTCCGGACTCTCGTCCGCGAAATCGATCTGAACGAGGCGCAGCCGATTCGCCGTCGAGGCGACCTGACGTGCCCGCTCCCTGGCCGGATCACCCATGCCGAGCCACTCCCGTACCTTTCACCGTCGCGCCGACCCGCGACTTGAGCCGCCAGTATAGAGAGAGAGACGCAGGTCTGATAGTTCGACCCGTCGATCGGCGGAATCGACGGGGGTCCGCCCGCGTCGCCTCGCGTCGCCGCGCCGCACGCCTGTAGCGACTGGGCAAACGGTCAGGATCGCGCGCGGCTCGGACCCGCGCCGCGATCATTCGACACCCCTGAGACCCAAGCCGACGCGCCTCGTGGTCGATACCCCGGATGAATCACGCCGGATCGCCTCCGGCGCCTGAAGGGGAGCCATGCCATGAATCGACGTCTTCTCGCCAGTGCCACGCTCACCGCCGTCGCCCTGCTCGGCGCCGGCGGATGCGCGTCGGACCAGTCCACCGCGGTCGTCGCCGCGCCGTATCCGTACACCGGCGGCAACCACATCCATCTGCTCGATCAGCCCACGGATACGAGCGGCCTCGTCTGCCTCGGCTGGGGAAGCCCGATCGGCGCCGAGATGTACGCCCGCATCCAGGACGACGCCATGTGGCAGGACGTCCGGTACGTCAGCGCCCCGATCGACTGATCGCCACGGCGCTCACCCACCCCGAAGATACGACTGGCGGCCGAGCAGGCGACGCAGCGTCTGGAACAGCGTCGGCGACACCATGTCGCCCTCGCCGATCTCGAACGCGACCCGCAGCCCGGCATCCTCGAACTGACTCCGCGACGCGGTGAACCGCACCGACTCGTCGTCCGGAGCCATCGTCGACACCGCCGAACCACCCACGACCTGCACGATCGGACGACCGTTCCGCTGTCCGCTCACGCACTCGGCGACGTTGCCCTCCACGTCCGTCACCCGCGCCGAGCCGCCGTCGACGTCGCGATACCACGCGACGCCGTCGTTCGTCGACGCCAGTGACGTGAGCGTCGCCGGCATGCCCGCCGCGACCAGCCCGGGGGGCACGATCCACTCCGCGCTCGTGTCCGCCTGCTGCGCCGTGCGAAGCGCCCAGCAGGCGTCGTAGAACGGCGCCAGCGCCTGGTCGGCGATGTTCGCGCCGCCGCCGTGACGCGAACGCAACTGCCGGTGTTCATCCAGCGTCGGCAGTCGCGCGCCCAGGGCCTCGGCGATCGCTTCGGCGGAATCCTGCGTCAGTCGGTTCACCGGCGACGCCGTCGTCGCCTGCAATCCCCGCGCGACGGCCGCCACGCGATCCGCGTCCTTCTGGCCGGTCATGAGGTCCGCGATCGATCCCGTCGCGACCACCGACCCGCCGCTGATCGTCCACGTCGAATAGCCCGCGACCTTCGGCTCCGCCGCGGCGACCGGCCGCAGCACGTCCAGCAGGCCCGGCGCGTGCGACGCCGCCGCGGCGAGCGCGCCGACCGACACCTCGGTCGACCCGATGTACACGAGCGGCCTCGCCTCCGGGTCGGACAGGCGCACGAAGGACAGGTTCGCGCCGCCGGACGCATACGTCACCCACGCGCCCTCCATGTCGGCCGACGCGACGGCCCACTCGCGCGCGCCCGGTCCCGCCTTCGCGAAGACATCCTCGGCGCTCATCGTCGGCTCCGCATTGTCGCGAACGTCCGTGAGCGCCGCCGCCAGCGCATCGAGGGCCGATGCGTTCGCGCCGGGCAGCGTCCGGACCGCGTCGAGTTCGTTGATCGCCGCGCTCACCGCGGCACGGACGGCGTCGTCGCCGCTCGCCTTCGGATCGGCCGCGGGATCGTCGACGAAGCGCCGGAGATCGGCGATCGCGAGGTTCGCCCGCGCCGCCCAGTCGTCGCTCGCCCGGACCTCCTCGACCGTCGCGAGGGTGGGATTCCCCCGTCCCAGTCGATCGAGCACGCTCTGCACGGCGGCATCGCTGTTCGCCGCCGCGTGAAACGCCCGCCATCGCGCGAACCGCTCCGCGGCGGTCACGCCCTCGCCCGCGGACGACGCCTGGACGAGCGGCGCGAACTCGATGATCTCCGTGTCGAGGTGGCCCGCATCCTCCGGCCAGTCCGTCCGCCCGAGTTGTCGCCACGCCGCGAGGTTCACGGCCCGGAACGTGAGTTCACCGGTCTTGACGACGAGGGTCGCGAGTGCATCCACCGAGGCGGACGGAATCGATTCGAGATCCGTCGCCGCGCGTTCGACGTCGGCGAGGTCGCGCGACGTCGCATCATGCCACTCGTTGTCGCGCAGCGCCGCGATCCGGGCGGCCAGCGGGCGTCCGTCGACCTCGTCCTCGAGCGCGCGTCCCGCAACCAGCGCGCTCCGCACGGCGAACACCTCGGCCAAGTACGCCGGGATCGACGAGGCGGCCGCCGCGGCGAGTTCGGCCTTCGCGGCGATGACGTCCGCCTGCGTCGACACCTCGCCGGACGAAGGCAGGTTCGACGTCGGGGTCACGAGCCGCGCCAGGAGCGCCTCGCGGCGGGCTCGAAGCAGCCCTTCACCGAAGCGGCCGACCTCGACGGGCATGCTGCCGGCGTCGAGCGTCGCGCTGACCTCCTCGGCGTAGCGATCGATGATCTTCTTGACGTCGCTCGCCTCGCGGAGGATGGCGTCGACGGCGCCCGCGTCGCCCGCCTTCGCCGTGATGGCCGCGATGAATGCCTTCCGACGCTCATTCCACGCGAGGGTCAGCGCCGGCGAGTCCGCGCGCTGCAACGTCGCGGTGGCAAGCGCGTCGCGCGAATTGATCGCCGGGCGGATCTGATCACGGAACGCCGCGGCGACGCGCTTGATCTCGTCGCAGGTCTTCGCGATCTCGTTCTCGTTCGCGCGGCACAGGAGGTCGCGCCGGCTCGCCTCCAGCGCCTGATCCAGGCGATCGACGAGCTTCTCATCCAGGTCGAGTTCGACCCCGTCGAACGTGACGCGGGCCTTGGTCGCCAGTTCGGACCGGTCCGCCTCCGAAAGCGCCAGGTAGGCCTGACGCAGTTCCGCCAGCGTCGTCGCGACCTCGATCCGCGGATCGGCCTGGCCGGTCACGGCGCGATACTGGCGTTCGAGCAGGACCTGCTTCGTCCATCCGCTCGCGGCCTCGCGATAGGACGCGGTCTGCTGCGTGCTGGTCCACTCCCGAAACCCCGCCAGGGCGGGATCGTCGTAGGCGTATCGCGCAAAGACGGAGAACGCGAAGCGATCGTCGCGACTCTGGGCCGCGGCGAGCAGCGGCGTGGCCTCCTGCCTCAGCAACACGTCGAGCGCCAGCGCCACCTCGCCGGGCTTCTTGTCGCTCAAGTCCTTGCGCGGCACCGCGACGGTGTATCCCGGGAACGCTGCGAGCAGCCGGTCGGGCGATGCCGCGCCCATGCCCCGCGACGCCTCCTCCTCGATCTGCCGGGCGACGACGTCGAGCCTCGACCACGACTCGTCGAGTTGGCCGACGTCGACGGCGGCCGTCCGGAGTCGCTGCGCGGCCTCGTTGGCCGGTCCGAAGTTGGGCGACTCGACCTCCCCGGCGGCGATGCCGGCAAGGACCTTCATGCTCTCGTCGTACGTCGAGACGGCGTTCGTGAGCGCGTCGGCGATCGATGTCCAGCCGCGCTCCCGATAGGTCTCGGCGGCGACGGTCACGGCCTGTCGCGCCGGATGGCTCATCGCCTCCCTGACGATCGCGGCTTCGAATTCGCGCGCGTCCGCGACGAGCGTCTGCATCTCGCTTCCGGACGCGAGGGACTTGAGGACCTCCCGCGGCCCGGGCTCCAGCGCTTCGAGGTCGGAGAGCGGCAGGTCGAGGTAGAGCCCCAGATCATCGCCGAAGGTGCGCTTCAGCCGGTCGACCGTGCCGTCGAGCAGGCTGAATGCACCGCCCAGATGTGCGCGAAGCTCCGGCGGTACGGAAACGGTCCCGGTCGAGAGCCAGATGCTGTGCAGCCGATGAAGCGGGCGCAGGAGTTCGACGACGTCGGGCGGCGGCGCGGGCGCGGGTCGGTTGAGGTACCACGTCACGCCGCCGGCGATGCCGAGCACGACGACGAGCAGCGCGCCGACGAGCAGGCCGCGCCGGCTGCCGGAGCGACTCTCGCGCAGCGCGACGACTTCGTCGAGCAGGGATTCGAGCGTGCGTCCGCCGCCGGGCCGGGCGCTGTCGAGCAGTTCGTTGCAGAGCGTCCGCCAGCGTTCGCCGTTCCGACCGAGGTGGGTCCACTCCGGCGAGGTCGCGACGGGGATGGAGCCCGGTCCGAGGAGTCGGCGCAGGAGCACGAGTTCGAAGATGAGCGAGCCGACGCCGGCGAGGTCGTCGTTCCAGCCGCGCTCGGGATCGATGCGTCGGGCGTCGACGGGATCGGTGAGCACGACGGCGCCGGCCGCGGGATCGTGCGGCTGCTCGATGAGGATGTTGCCGGGTTTGAGGTTACCGTGCGGTTGTCCGGCGGCGTCGCGGAGTTCGATGAGTCCGCGCACGACGGATTCGATGATCGTGCTGAGTCCGGCGCCGGAGAGTTTGACGCGTCCCTCGATGAGACGCTGTCCGGTCATGGGATAGAGGCGGGTGACGTAGAAGGCCGATTTCGGGCGGCGTTCGACGAGGAGGATGGGCGCCCAGTGCGACCCGGCGTCGGCGACGCGTCGCTGGGTTTCGGCGCGGGTGACGAATTCGCCGAGGTCTCGCTCGACGCGTTCCGGCGCCATGAAGTCGGCGAGCGGCGTGAACTCCTTGACCGCGACGTCCGGGCCCTTCCGCGCCTTCTCCGACGACGCCGACCACATCGTGCTCGACGGGCCCTGGAGAATGGCGCGATCAGCGGTGTACGGACCGAAACTCGTCATCGTGTCCCATCGCCGGACGACCCTGGCCGCGACATCATCGACGTCGCCGCACGATCGTCGTTAGTTCTGCTTGGGCGCCTTCGGGGTGAGGACGTTGATGCCGGTCCGATCGACGCGGATGTCGAGTTGCTGGGTCTTCCACTCGCACCAGTCGCGGGGGAGCACCTGGCGGCGCGGATCATCGCCCGCGGCGCTGCCGCTGTAGTTCGGAATCCACGCGATGATGACGAGCCACTCCGCATCCTTCCAGAGCGCGTCGTTCCAGTGCGCATCGCCGGCGGTGATCGACCGCGTCGGCGCGGGGGTGCGCGGCGCGTTGTTGGGGAACGTCATCCGGTACGGATTGCCGTCCTCGCGCAGCGGATCGCCGTTGAAGTAGTCGCGGATCGGCATCTGCTGCCAGGCGGCCAGTTGCGGATCCTTCACGCTCACGATGTCGACCTCGACGGACGGCCACCCGCCCGCCTGCTCGTCGTAGAGGCTCGGACCGAGCGTCACCGCGATGTTGTAGGGCTTGATCTTGGTCTTGCACCCGCCGCAGCCCGCGAGCAGGAACACCGCGCCGACGAGCAGCACCACGAGACCCCGGTTCACCATCGACGACATGCCAGCACCCTTTCCGTTCCGGTCGTGACGCCTGCACCGGCGTCGGTCATCAACGACGAGACCCGCGTCCCGCCCCGACGGGTCCCCCGGCGAGTCCCGTCGACAGCCGACGGATGACGCCGTGGATCTCCCGGTTGAACCGCCAGTCTATAACGATCAGACTCCGCGTGCGAACGAGGATCTCGCGGAGTTCGTCGAGGACCTCGTCGTACACCGCGTGGATCGCGCCGACCGGCGCATCGCCCCAGTCGCGGCACCGGCTGTCGGGACCGATGCCCGCGAACATGCGGATGATCACCGCCAGCGTGTCCGCCCACAGTTCCGGCGGCACGAGGTCGAGCGCCTGCTCCGCCGACAACTCGTCGAACGACAGATGCTGCGGCCCGAGCGACTCGACCCACCGCGGATCGCGATCCATGATCGCGCGGATCCGCAGACCGAGCCGGGCGCTGTCGTCGTGCTCCACGCCGACCTGGCGGGCGAGGCTCATCATCTCGTCCAGCGCCTCCGGCAATCGCGTCGACTGGTCGACGAGCAGCGACCGCACCGCGAGCACGCCCAGCGCGTACAGGTCGCACGGCGAACTGAGCTGAGGCAGTTCGTCGAACAGCAGGTTCGGCAGCGGCACGCCCTCCAGCGTCCGCACCTCCTCGATCACCGCCGGCGCCAACTGCTCGGGCATCGTGCGGAAGCGGTACTCGCCGGCCGCGAGCGCCGTCTCCTCCTTCACCCGCGCGTACAGATCCAGTCGCCCGGACTTCAGCGCGAAGCGCAGCCAGACGAGATCGTTCGGGCCGGTCTGCAGACGCTCCTGCGTCGCGAGCGTGCCCTCGACCATCGTCCCGCCGCCGTGCTCCGGCACGAGCTTGCGGATGCGCGCCGTCGCCCGACCCCCGCCGCCGCGCGCAAACGCGACCGGCGAGTAGATCGAGTATCCCGCGACGCCGGCGCGAATGAAGTACCGGAGATTGCTCATGCCGACCTGCAGGTCGAACGCCTCGCCCGGAGACACGAGCTCCGGGCGCGCCGTCCACAGGTGCGGGAGTCCCGCGCTCGCCTCGCCGAGACGCACCCGGAAACTCTCGGCGCTCAGGTTCAGCAGCGGACGCTGGGTCTGCTCCGTCATCCGACGAACCGCCTCGATCGCCGCGACGATCGCCCGCAGCTTGAGATGCAGCGTCTCGACGAACCGACCCCATTGCCCGTGACGGCCGAGGAACAGACGCCCGTCCGAGGCCGCCTCCGGATCGTTCGACGATCGACTCAGCTCCGCCTGGTCCAGCACCGGACGCGTGAGCAGCAGCGACTGGGCGTGCGGACCGCTGAGGTAATCGATGTACGACTCGTATCCCACCGCCGCGGCACCGCGGATGAGCATCAGCCCGCCGCCGGGATTCAGCGGCACCAGTCCCTCGCCCGGCGTCGCGTGGCCTCGATCATGCACCGACGGGCCGCCCGGCGCATCGTCCGTCACCGGCACGAATCCCGCCTCGGCGCCGACGGACGGACACCAGAGATACCGATGCAGGCTCTCGCGATAGGGCGGAAGGCCCGCCCCCACCAGCGCGGCATCATCCGTGCACAGCGCCCACGGCGCGTCGCCGTCCCCCGCCCGGGCATGCACCGGCACGCCGATCACCGGATCGAGCCAGGTCGGCGGCGGCGCGTCGGTCTCCCACCCGGTGTGCAGGAGCATCGCACGCTCGAGTTCGCGATGAGCCGCGACCTGCGTGCGCCAGCGATCGTCGAGCATCGCGTTGTTCAGCGTTTCCTGGGAGGCGAGCCGGGTCGCGCCGATGCCCCCGATCTCCTGGACCCAGATCTCCAGCCACTCGTGGATCCACCCGGCGGCGTCGAGCACGCAGCCGAGGTACACGCGTCCGTCGATGTGGTCGCGCATCGTCTTGAGCGACCATCCGCCGTCGCGGGACTGTTCGAGCACGGCGCAGATCTTCAGCGGCACGTCGCACTGCGAGACCGACACCGGCACCGCGAGATGGGTGCCGGGCAATCGAGCGAACGATGCGTGCAGGTCCCCAAGGTCCATACGACCGATCCTCCGTCACGCGACGCCCCGTCCCGCGTCCGCCTCCCCGCCTCCCCGCGCCGCTCGTCGCGGGGCCGGGAGGTGCCATGCTACGAGAAACGGTCCGGCGATGGAAGGGACGCGACCGGGGGGCGAGAACACGGGCGGAACCAGGTGGGATCGAGGGCCGGAATCAGCCGAGACTCGCCCGTGTCGCCGCGACGGCGATGTTGCGGAGCAGACGCTGCCGATGCCGGACCGGCGACGCGTGCTCCGGCGCCGGCACCACGACCCGCAGCGGCGGATCGACATGGTCGTAGAGCGCCGGGTCGTCGTCCGCCATGGCATCCGCGCGGCACTCGATGAGTCCCCAGCCCGGCGCCAGTTCGCGTCGACGCACGAGTCCCTCCGGCGCCACGACGTACAGCAGGTTCGCGAGCCGGTACGTCGCGATCATGCAGAACTTCGTTTCACCGTGCAACTTGCGATCCACCCGCCGCAGGAGGCGCAGCATCCGCCGGTACGACGGCAGGCGACTCCGCGCGTAATCCCACTCGGCGAGTTCGTCGAACAGCGCCGTTTCGTCGGCCCGGAGATCCGGCTCCTCGCGCGGAATCCGGTGACGCTCGATGTGGTCGCAGATCCGGCGCAGACGCTCGCGGATCCGCAGCAGACGCTCCGTGTCGCGACCGTCCCGCAGGAAGTCGGCGCGGGACTGCTTGCACTCCAGCATGATCGTGCGCGGCTCCGACGTCGCCCACTGCTGGCCGGGATGGTCCTGACGCGACCATCGGCGACGTCTGATGACGCCCGACGAGTCGTCCGGCGCGGCGTCGCCGGGCATGATCACGCGCTGACGATCGACGTAGCCCGCGACGTCGACGCGATAGCGCGAGATCGGACACGGCACCTCCACCGCGACGGCCGGACAGCCGTGTCGCACGAGGAACGACGCCGCCAGGCGCTTCAGCCGACGGTGAGCCGCGGTCTCGCCCGTCGATGGTCGCGCCTCGACCCGGGCCTCGACCGCCTCCGGCATGGCGAACAGGTCCGTCATCCGCGTCCGACCCTTCCGGCGCTCAGCGCCCGTTCCGGAGTCGGCGTCCCACCGACGCCGCGTCGGCGTCCCGACCGAACTCGGCGAGACGCTGTGCATAGAACGACCCGATGCGGTACCAGTTGCTCGACATGAGGAACATGGCCGAGCGGGGGCTCGGCGGCTTCGTCGCGTTCCAGGCGCGTCCGTAGAGGGCCACGACGAGATCGGACCGGCCGTTCTCGCGGAGGATCGCCTCGGCGCGCAGCAGCGCCGAGAGGACGAACGGGCCCGCATTCGCGAAGCGGATGATGACGTCCTCGTAGCACTGACCGGCCTTGCGCGTGTCTCCGGCGCGCTCCCACATCCGACCCTGGGCGAGTCGGACGTCGGCGGCGATGTCGAGCCGCGCGCCGTACCCGTCGAACGCGCGGTTCCACAACCCGTTCTGCGCCTCGACGTCGGCGACGCCCTCGATCATCGGACGAATGATGCTCCACGAGAAGTCCGGGTACCGCTCGCCGCACAGACGATGCAGGACGGTCGCCCAGCGCGTCTTGTCGTCCAGCGTGAGATGTCCCGCGGCGGAGAGATCGCTCACCGCCGCCCACGCCGGCGCGTGACCGGGACATCGACGCAGCGCCGCCTCCAGCAGGTCGAGCACCGCGCCGACGTCGGATGCACGGGCCGACCCGTCGCCCGGACCGGGTGCCGGAACCGGGACGGCGTCGTCGGTCGGCGGCGCCGTCGCCGCGGGCGCCTCGTCGCGACGGCCCTTCCCCCGTCGTTTCGGCGCGGGCGGCGGCGCGAGGCGGTCGAGTTCCATGCGCCGGCGCGCGAGGTCGGTCAGGGCGGCGGCGACCTGTCGATCGTGCGCGCCCACCGTGCTCAGTTCGGCGAGAAGCGACACGGTGGAGTCGGGGATCTGACGCCGGGTCTGCGGATCGAGGACGCGCCCGCGCACGCCCTGGTAGGCGTCGTAGCGTCCGGTATCGAAGTTCCACCAGACGCGGCGACCGTCGCTCTGGAGGAATCCGACCCACGCGTGCGCGCCTTCGCCGCTCACCGCACCGACGTAGGTCGCGGGCACGCCGATCGCCTTGGCGACGGTCATCGCGTAGTACGCCTGGTCGGCGCAGACGCCGCCGTAGCGCCGGATGTTCTGGAGCGTCCAGCCGGCGACGGTGCTCTTCTTCGGCTCGCCGCGGAGATGATCCTGGTCGTAGGCGATGTCGAAGAACCGGGCACCGACGGCGCGATCGCCCTGGTGCTGTTCGAGAGCCCAGGCCATCTCCGGCAGGCTCGCCGTCGTGTCGACGAGGTGCACGAGCAGTTCGGCCGGGACCGGACGCACGCCGAAGAACAGGCGTCGCTCGTGCGCGACGTAGTAGTCGAAGATCGCGATCGGATCCGCCGACGTCGCGACGTTCTCGTTGATGCGCCGGACCATCGGCCGGTCGTGCACGACGCACACCGCCGCGACCAGGCTCGCCCACTCCTCGAGGATCGACCCGCGCGCGTCGCGGAGTCGATCGAGCAGCGCGTACACCGCCGGCACGTCGTCCGCGGGATCGACGAGGAACACGAGCGACGCGCGGAGCTTCGGACGATCGCGCAGGAACCGCAGCGTGCCGCGCACATGCTCCGACGCCGCGGTCTGCGGATCATCGCCCGACGCGACCTCCGCGAGGTGCGCCACGAGACGACGGGCTTCGGCGAGATCCCGGACGAAGTCGGCGTCCACGTCCGGCGCCGCCCGCGCGGCGGCGTCGAACATCGACCCGAGCGTCGCGCCGGCATCCTCGAACGATCCGCCCGCTTCGAGCGCATCGAGCACGTCGGACGCGGCCGGGCCCGAGGCGCCGCCCGCACACCACGACGTCGCGATGAGCAGTCCCGTGAGGAGCCGTCGCATCGTGCGCTCGCCGTGCCTGGCCATGATCCGACACTCCGGGGGTCGAGCCGGGGACGCGCCGGCGACCTCGATGCAGACTACGACACCGCGGGCGGAAGGACCAGAACAGAACCCGACCTTTGGTGCAAATTGTGACGCGCCGACGCGAACGGCGCCGATCGGCCATCATGTTGCATCCGCGGCGCTCTCCTGTCAGGATTCGCCGGATTCACCCATTTGACGACGCGTTCCCCGACCCGCCCGAGGACTCCGACCATGCCCGATCGCCATGACGCGCTTCTCGCCCTCC
>JAGQOI010000175.1 GCA_020427625.1 Phycisphaerales bacterium
GGCGGTGTTCAACCGGTATCGTGAACTGCGCAACGAGTACGACCGGTGGCAGTCGGAGCAGCGGGCGAAGCTGGCCGCCCTCGGCGCCGATCAGATCGAGCGCGCCTACCGCGACCTCGTCGCCGCCGTCGACGTCGTCGCCTCGAAGAAGAGGATCGACATCGTCTACCGGTTCATTCCCACGAACGATCCCTTCCAGGCGCCCACGCCGGACGCGGCCCAGGCGGCGGTGAGCCTGCGCACCGCGCTCAAGTACCCGAGCGGTCTCGACATCACGCCCGAGATCCTCGACGAACTCGCGCTGGACGACGAATGATCAATCCGACCACGCCCGGCCCGGCGCCCGACGGTCGACCGTTCGGGCCGCAGCACACGCCGTACGAGGCGCTCGGCGGCGACGAGACGACGCGACGGATCGTCGACGCGTTCTACGATCACATGGACGCCGACCCGGCGTTCGCGACGATCCGCGCGCTGCACGACGAGAGCCTCGTCGCCGCGCGGGACAAGCTGTACATGTTCCTCTCCGGATGGCTCGGCGGACCCCCGCTGTACACCGAACGGTTCGGGCACCCGCGTCTGCGCGGGCGTCACGCGCCGTTCCCGATCGGCGAGGTCGAGCGCGACCAGTGGCTCGCGTGCATGGCGAAGGCGCTCGACGACGTGGGCATCGACGGCGCGGTCCGCGCGTTCCTCGACGAACGCTTCCGTCACGTCGCCGACTTCATGCGGAACCGCTGACGCCCTCCGCGCGTCGCTCCGCGACGGCGCGTTCGAACCGGTCGACGAGCACGCGTTTCACGGCGTCCATCGAGGGACAGGCGTCGCCGATCTCGGCCCGCAGGCTCGTCACCCGCCGTCCGGCAAGCCCGCAGGGCACGATGAGCCGGAAGTGATCGAGATCGGGATCGACGTTGAGGGCCAGTCCGTGCATCGTCACCCAGCGCGAGACGCGGACGCCCATGGCGCAGATCTTCCGGTCGCCGCGGAACCCGGCGACGCACATCGGCCCGTCCGGGTCGTTGCCGACGCGTCCCTTCCCGGCGGCGACCTCGGCGATGTCGGCGCCGCCGACCCAGACGCCGGTCGCACAGGCGTCGCGTCGGCCCTCGACGCCGAAGGTCGCGAGGGTGTCGATGACGATCGCCTCGAGGAACCGCATGTAGCCGTGCAGGCGCAGTCCGAGGACGTTGAGGTCGAGAATGGGGTAGACGACGAGCTGGCCGGGACCGTGATAGGTGATGTCGCCGCCGCGATCGGTCTCGGCGACGGTCACGCCGCTCGCGTCGAGCTGGGCGGGCGTCGCCAGCAGATGGGTCGGCGCCGAGGCGCGTCGGCTGACGGTGATCACGGGCGGATCGTGCTCGACGAGCAGTACGGCCATCCCGCCGCCGCCGCGATCGCGCCGGGCGACGACGTCGTCGAGGGTCCGGCGCTGGCGGTCGAGGGCGGCGGCGTACTCGAGGCGACCGAGGTCGATCACGTCGATGGAATCGGCCGCGTCACGGGGCGTCGGGTTGTCGGCGGCGGGTGTGGGCATGATAATCGTCGGGACTTCGACGATCATAGAGCCACGGGCCGCGGACGATCCACCGGCGTGCGTTCGACACGGGTGACGCCTTCATGCCGACGATTCATCCCAGCACGCTCGTCTCCGGCGAGGTCGACCTCGCGGACGACGTCGTCATCGGCCCGTCCTGCGTCCTGGACGGGCCGATCCGGATCGGTCCCGGGACGCGCCTGATCGGGCACGTGTATCTCCAGGGTCCGCTGACGCTGGGAGCGGCGAACGTCGTCTATCCGTTCTCGACGATCGGGTTCGCGCCGCAGTCGGTCTCGTACGACCCGCAGAAGCCGGGCCGGGGCACGGTGATCGGCGACCGCAACACCTTCCGCGAGAGCGTGACGATCCATCGCGCCATGACCGACGACGGGCCCACCCGCATCGGGAACGACAACCTGCTCATGGTGAACGCGCACGTGGGGCACGACGGATGCATCGGCGACCGCTGCGTGTTCGCGAACTGCGCGTGCACGGGCGGACACGTCACGATCGAGGACCGCGTCACGATCGGCGGGATGACGGCGATCCACCAGTTCGTGCGCATCGGACACGGCGCGATGCTGAGCGGCGCCGTCGGACTCACCATGGACCTGCCGCCCCACTTCATGCTCACCGGCATCAACGTCGCCGGCAGCATCAACCTCATCGGCCTGCGTCGCGGCGGCGCGTCGCGGGAGGAGATCGACGACGTCCGCTGGGTCTACCGCACTCTCTATCGCAGCGGACTCACCATGCCCCAGGCCCTCGTCTGCCTGCGCGAACGGGCCGGGCGACCGAAGGTCGCCGAGTACATCCGCTTCATGGAGGTGTCGAAGCGGGGCATCTGTCACGGCAACGCGCGGCGGGCGAAGCGAAACATGATCGGCGACCAGTCCGCGACCGCGGACGTGTAGGATCAGCCGGTCGACCCTCCGGCGACGGCGGCGCGAGCCGTCGCGACGGAGGACGGAAGGAGACAGGGATGTCGATGGCGTTCGCGGTGCTCGGGAGCGGCTCACGGGGCAACTGCTCGGTGGTGCGCCTGGAGAGCGGGCCGCGCCCCCGGTACCTGCTCATCGACGCCGGCCTGTCCCAGCGCCAGACCATCAAGCGTCTCGAGTCGCTGCGCATCCGCCCCGACCAGGTCTCGGACCTGCTGCTGACGCATCTCGACCGCGACCATTTCCATCACGCGTGGGCGAGCGGCTGCGAGAAGTTCGGCATTCGCGCCCACGTGCACCGTCGTCACCGGACCGAGGCGCTGCGGGCGGGTCTGTCAGCACGACGGGCGCGGTTCTTCGACGACGACTTCACGCTCGGCGATGATGCCGCGGTGGAGACGATCCATCTCGCCCACGACGACGTCGGCTCGATCGGGTACGTGATCGAGCACGACGGGCACCGGCTCGGCTGGGCGACCGACCTCGGGCGGGTGACGCCGTCGCTGTTCGCGCGGTTCCACTCGCTGCACGCGATCGCGATGGAGTCGAACTACGATCGCGCGATGCAGCTCGCGAGCGAGCGGCACTGGCGTCTCAAGCGGCGCATCATGGGCGGCGCGGGTCACCTCTCCAACGACCAGTGTCTCGACGCCGTCCGGCGCATCGCCGAGACGTCGCGCCTGTCGCGCATCGTCCTCCTGCACCTCTCGCAGGACTGCAACGATCCCACGATCGTGCAGCGACTCTACGTCGAACGCGCGCCGGAACTGCTCGACCAGCTCACCCTGAGCCACCAGACGACGCCGACAGGCATGCTCCGCGTCGAACGGTCGGACGAGGTCATGCCCGACCCGCGCCCGCGCACCGGCGAACAACTCCTGATGTTCGAGGTCTGCTGATGCGCCCGGCGCGGATCCGCGCGACTCCGGTCACCGTCCCGGCCCGGATCCCGGTGCTGGCTGCGGTCCCGGCGCTCCTGCTGGCGTCGTGCACCGCCACCGTGCGGCCGCCGACGTCCGTCGACGATCCCGCGACCGTCTACCTTGCCGACTACGGCTATCACGCGACGATCCTCCTGCCGACGCCCGACGAGGCGCGCCTCGTCGAATACGCCTACGGCGACTGGTGCTGGTACGCGCTCGGGCACGACGCGCTCGTCGGATTGCCGTTCACCCTCGTGGTCCCGACCCGGGCGACGCTCGGGCGCGGCGAGCATCCGCGTCCGGCGACCGTCGACGAACTCGGCTTCCGCCTCGCGTGCGATCGGCCCGTCGCGATCGTCGTCGAACGGGCGCGGGTGGACGAACTGCGGACGGCGCTCGACGCGATTCACGCGGCACACCGGTCCCGCGAGGTGCGCAACGAGGACTTCGGGCTCGACTTCGTGCGTCTCCGGGAGTCGTATCACCTCGGGAACACGTGCAATCACGAGATGGGCCGCTGGCTGCGGCAACTCGGCTGCGGCGTGCGCGGCGTCGCGCTGTGGGGCGACTATCGGTTCATCACGCCGGAGGCGGGCGCGGCGGGCGATTCCGGCGGGTGACGCTGAAGGATGCGCAGGACGCCGAAGAGGCTCGTCCAGTCGTCGGTCCACGGGGTGATGCGGGCGACGCGGGGATCGCGGCCACGCTGGTCGATGGCGGCGACGATGGCCGGATCCTCGAGCGGCGCCGCGTGGCGGGCCATGAGCATCCAGTCGGCCTTGCCGATGAGGTTCGCCATGTCCGGTTCGTTCGTGATGAACGCCGTCTCGAGGCCGAACTCCTCGGCGATCTCCCAGAGCACCGGGCGCAGATCGACGTGCGTGTTCGTGATGTGGGCGGCGATGACGCCGTCGTCGCGGAGATGGCGCAGGTAGATCTCGAAGGCCTCCCGCGTGAGGAGGTGGATCGGGATCGCGTCGCCGCTGAAGGCGTCGAGGACGAAGACGTCGTAGTTCCGGTCGGGCTCGTTCTCCATGACGAGACGGGCGTCGCCGAGCGCGACGACGCAGTCGGCGCGGCAATCGGCGAGGAAATGGAAGTCGGCCCGCGCAAGGCGCTCGACGTCGGGATTGATCTCGTAGTAGCGGATGTGATCGCCGGGAAGACCGTACGCCGCGAGCGTGCCGGCGCCGAGTCCGATGATGCCGATCTCGCGGGGCCGGTCGACGGCGTGTCGTGACAGGATCAGTCCGCCGCCGGTGTTCGGTCCGAAGTAGGCGGTGGGTTCGCGTCGGCGGGCGGGATCGGCGTGTTCGAGGCCGTGGTTCACTCGTCCGTGCCGCATGTAGCGGTATGCGGGGACGGTGAAGGTCCGGCCGGTCTCGGGATCGGTCGCGGTCGCCCGGGCCTGGTCGAACACGCCGAGGACGCCGTAGAAGTTGCGGGAGATCGAGACGGCGTTTCGTTCGAAGTCGAGGATCTTCGTGACGTTGTTGTAGCCGAGGTAGAGGAAGACGCCGAGAAGCACGATCCAGGCGGGACGCCAGCGCCCGTCGGCGAAGGGCGAGCGGGCGTCGATGAGGAGCACGGCCATCATGAGGACCGCGCAGGCGACGAGCGCGGCCGGGAGTTCCATGAACGACGTGAACAGGCGCGGCGCCGCGAGCGCGACGAACAGGCCGCCGACGGCGCCGCCGAGCGAGATGACGAGGTAGAACGCCGTGAGGTGCTTCGCCTTCGGTCGGATGCGATAGACCTCGCCGTGGCAGATCATGCAGACGACGAACATCATCGTCGTGTACCCGACGATCTGATGAAGCAGGCTGGCCGCGGACCCCATGCTGATGAGCACGAGTTCCCAGAGGAACGCGAGCACGAGAGCCGCGCCGAAGACCGGCCGCGAGTACCACGATCGTCCGGAGAAGCAGACGACGAAGGTGAGCAGGTAGAGTCCGAGCGGGAGCACCCAGAGGAACGGGATCACGGCGACGTCCTGGGTCATCTGGTTGGTGACGGCCAGGAGCATCACGCTGCCGCAGGCGGCGAACAGGAGCCAGAGCGCGAGGTGCAGCGGACGGACGGTCGGGATGCCGCCGTGATCGTCGTCCGGCGCGGTCGCGGCGGCGGCCGGGTCGTCGCGATGCTTGAACATGATCGCGCCGAGCGCGAGCGTGAGGACCGCGAAGACGCCGAAGCCGATCGACCACGACCAGCCCTGGTCGGGTCGGGTCAGGGCCGGTTCGACGGCGACGGGATAGGCGATGAGGGCGAGGAACGAGCCGAGGTTGGACAGGGCGTAGAGCGGGTAGGGCGAGCGTCCCGGGTGCCGCCGCGAGAACCAGGCCTGCATGAGCGGCCCGGTCGACGACAGCACGAAGTACGGCAGCCCGATCGTCGCGAGCAGGAGGAGGAGGATGCGGACGGTCGGCTCGCCGGGATCCGGGGGCTTCCACGCGACGTCGGGGATGGCGGGCAGGAAGACGATCGCGGCGCCGAGCACGAGCACGTGCACGATGACCTGGCCCGCGGGCTTGAGCCAGCGGGTGATGACATGCGCGTAGGCGTAGCCGCCGAGCAGCGCGACCTGGAAGAACAGCATGCACGTCGTCCACACCGACGGCGTCCCGCCGAACCACGGCAGGATGAACTTGCCGATGTACGGCTGCACGAGGAACAACAGGAAGGCACTGATGAAGACGGTGACGGCGAACAGCATGGCGGCGTCGATTCCGGCTTGATGGACACGTCGGATCGGGCGACCGGTGCCGCCGTTCGGGCCGTCATCGTCGCAGCATCGGCGCGACGATGCAACCGTCGGGAGCGACCGTCGGGTCAGGCCCCGTCATCGGGCGTCGGCGCCCGATGGTCGACCGGAATCGCACCCTCCGGCATCGAGCGAGCCTGGATTGCACGCCACTCCGACGCCGACATCGGAAACGTCCCGATCGGCACGCCGTCGCGCACGAGGGGGACGAGCAGCGGCAGGCCGGGCGGCAACTCGCCCTCCACCGGTGCCACGACGTCGCCGGTCACCCGTCCGTCCGCGTCGATCTGCCGGTAGACCTGGCGGGGCATGGCGGTCTCGGAGGCGAGGCAGCCCGGGATGTCGACGGCGGGATGCTCGTTGAACCACGCCACCGGCTCGCCGGCCATCACGCGGGTGCCCGGCATCATGACGGCGACGGTGCCCTGCGACGCCGCGACCTCGATGGCGGGCATCTCCATGGGCTCCGGTCCGGGCCAGACGAGTTCGACGGTTCCCGCGTAGAGGGCGGCGAGAAGCGCCAGACGCGCATCGGCGGCGATCTCGAGGAGTGATTCGGGCATGGTCGCGCCGCGCCACGCGGCATCCAGGCGCGATGCCGCGCCGGAGACGAGCACGTCGGCCTGATCTCGGGCGAAGGGTCGACCGTCGGGCGGGACGCGGGCGAGGTCGCCGAGCGCGAAGGTCACGGCCTGGAGGGTGATGAGGGGCGTGACGGAGGCGCGCCAGCGGTCGCCGGCGTCGTCGTCGGGCAGCGCGAGCGAGGCCCGCGCGACGTCCATCCAGTGGGCGAGCAGAGCGGGCCAGGCGAGCGAGTCGACGCGACGATCGTCCATGTCACCATTGTCGCGCGGCCGCGCGATTCGGTCCACCAACCCCCCGGGCGCATTGAATCGGAACGTCTCCAGCGATACGCTTCGGGTGCATGGGAGAATTCATCCGTCACGAATGCGGCCTCGCGATGGTCCGCACCCTTCGTCCCCTCACCTGGTACCGGGACACCTACGGTGACGCGGCCTGGGGCATGCGCCGGCTCTACCTGCTCCTCGAGAAGCAGCACAACCGCGGGCAGGACGGCGCCGGCATCGCGCTGGTGAAGACGAACATGCTGCCCGGCGACCGCTTCATGCGGCGCATCCGTTCCGCCAAGCGCAACGCGCTGGAGCGGGTCTTCGACGCCATGAACGGCGACCTGAAGTCGCTCGACGGCAAGAAGGCGCGCCGGGCGACCGACCTCGCGCTCAAGCAGCGCTACGAGTGTCTCGGCGACGTCTACCTCGGTCACCTCCGGTACGGTACGCACTCCGGGCGGTCGGTCTCGTTCTGTCACCCGTACCTCCGCAAGAGCAACACCGCGAGCCGCAACCTGGCGATCGCAGGCAACTTCAACGTCACGAACTCGCCGGAGCTGTTCGAACGCCTCGCCGCGAGCGGACTCAACCTCGTCGGCGACTCCGACACCCAGGTCATCCTCGAACAACTCGGCTACTGCCTCGACGAGGAACACGACCACCTTCGCTCCACCATGGGGCCGGGCTCGCTGCACGGACTGAAGGGACGCGAACTCGCGTCCGCGGTGTCCGAGGAGATCGACCTCGGACGCGTGCTCCGCAAGGCCGCGGACGGATGGGACGGCGGCTACGTGTTCGGCGGCCTGCTGGGCAACGGCGACTGCTTCATCTGTCGCGATCCGGCCGGCATCCGGCCGGGATTCTTCTACCAGAGCGACGAGGTGTTCGCGGCGGCGTCCGAGCGAGCCGCGCTGTTGAACGTGTTCAACGCCGGCATGGACGAGGTGCAGGCGATCGAGCCGGGCGAGGTGATCGTGGTGAAGCACGACGGTCGCGTGCTGCGATCGCCGTTCACCCACCCGCTCCCGCTGCGTCAGTGCACGTTCGAGCGCATCTACTTCTCGCGCGGCAACGATCCCGACATCTACGTCGAGCGCAAGCGCCTCGGGCATTCGCTCGCGGCCCGGGTCGACGACGTCATCAACGGCGACCTCGAGCGCACGGTGTTCAGCTATATTCCGAACACGGCCGAGACGGCGTTCCTCGGTCTCGTCGAAGGCATGGACGACATCGCCCGCGCCCGCAGTCTCGACGAGGTGTGGCGGCGGATCGAGGACGGCACGATCACGCGGGGGACGCTCGGGGAACTCACCGCCGTCCGGGCCCGATCCGAGAAGATCGCCCACAAGGATCAGCGCCTGCGGACGTTCATCACCCACGACGCGGCTCGAAGCCACCTCGTGAGCCACATCTACGACATCACCCGCGGCGTCGTCCGGGCGGACGACACGCTCGTCGTGCTCGACGACTCCATCGTGCGGGGCACGACGCTGCGGGAATCGATCATCACCCGCCTGAGCCGCCTCAATCCGAAGCGCATCATCGTCGTCAGTTCCGCGCCGCCGATCATGTACCCGGACTGCTACGGCATCGACATGAGCCAGCTCGGTCGCTTCATCGCGTTCGAGGCGGCGACGTCGCTGCTGCACGAGCGCGGCGAGGCGTCGCTGCTCGAAGAGGTCGAGGCGCGGTGCCGCGCGCAGGCGAGGTGGCATCCGGACCGCATGGTGAATCACGTTCGCGCCATCTACGACCGGTTCACGCTGGAGGAGCTCGAGGGCAAGATCTCGCAGCTCGTGTATCCGAAGGGTCTGGACTGGTCGGGCGAGGTGCGGGTGCTCTACCAGCCGATCGAGGGTCTTCGCGCCGCGATGCCGGCGTTCACCGGCGACTGGTATTTCACGGGCGACTACCCGACGCCGGGCGGCTACCAGGTGCTGAACACGTCGTACCTGCGCTGGCGTCTCGCGGACGAGGGCCGCGCGTACGAGGCGTTGTCGGACGAGGCGCTGCTCGGTCTGCCCGAGGTGCTGACGATCGGCGAGGCCCGGGCGTAGGCGACCGGCGACATGACCATTCGCACTTCCGACGACGTCCGGGAGCGGGGGCGTGCCACTGTCGATCTCCGGCGACGCGACCCTTCCTTAGAAGCCCTGCTCCCACGCACTGAGCAGCATGTCCAGATCGCACCGATCGACGACGCCGTCGCGGTTGAGATCGGCCGGTGACGGCGTCGCCCCGTCACCCGGCCACTCGGCGAGCATGATCGCCAGATCGGCCGCGCCGATCTCGCCGTCGCCATTCAGATCGATGGGCAGCGCGGGAAACCCGAAGCGAATGTCGACCGCGCCCGCGTCCCGTTTCGGATCACCGCCGTGCCCGATGATCATGTCGTCGTATCCGTCCCCGTCGAAGTCGCCCAGGGCATCGACGCGGGCGCCGTAAATGGCATGGTCCTCACCGCTGAACGCGGCGATCAGCGGCCCGGTCATGGCGGAATACACGTAGGCGCGTCCGCTGTGGACGCCATAGGTGTCGTCGAAGGTATCGTTCACGAAGAGATCCGGATGACCGTCACCGTTCACGTCGCCGATCACCTTCATGGCGTGAATCTGACTGAGCGTGCTCAGCTCGCAGGTCGGGGGCTGGCATCCCACGAGTTCACCGGTGGCGCCGGAGAAGAACCGGACGTACCGTCGGGCCGCCTGGATCGCGATGTCGGGAAGGCCGTCGTCATCGATGTCGCCCACGCTGGTCACGATCATGCCGAGTTCCTCGTGGGGAGCGCCGATGAACTCGTGGATGACCTCCATGGTTGCTCCCGAGTAGACGACCGCCCGACCGGGAGGGCTGGGCATCGATTGCCCGTTCGGCGCCCATCGTCGCGAGCCAAGGATGAAGTCAGGAACGCCGTCCATATCGAGATCGCCCACATTGGCGAACGCGTCGCCCAGCAGTTGGTTGGTGATCTCCCCGATGAAGTCGTGCAGGATCGTCCCGTCGAGGCCGGAGAACACCGTCAATCGACCGCACTCGACGCAGACCGACGGAACGTCGTGCCCCGACGCCCCGACGAAGAAGTCGTTCGTACCGTCCGCATTCAGGTCGCCGACGCACTCCACCATCCACCCGAACCCGTCGGCGTTGTTGAGGCCGTCGAGCTTGTAGATGAATCGTCCGGTCATCCCGGAGACGACATAGACCGCTCCCGGTCCGTAGCCGTCGCGGGTCCGAGGATGCTGAGGCGCGCCGATGGCCATGTCGCCGATGCCGTCACCGTCGATGTCGCCGAGGGCGGCGACGGCCTGGCCGAAGGCGTCCTGGTCCAGCTCACCATGCAGGACATACATCAGTGACCGGCCGGCACCACTGTAGACCTCCACTCGTCCGGCACCGCCCTCCTGCTGGACCTCCGATGCTCCGACGGCGAAATCAACCACACCATCGCCGTCCAGGTCGCCGAGGACCGCTACCGCCCAAAATCGGTCGTCCTCCGCCTGACCGACCAGTTGCAGATCCGGCGCACACGGCGGATCGACCGTCTCGCCGCCTCCGAACACACTCGTCATGAAGCCGCCCGGCCCCATCGCCATCGCGATTGCGATCGGGGCAACCCGAAGTCCATGCGTCGTCATGACTGCTCTCCTTTGGTGTTCGCCGGCATGCCGTCGACGGCCGCTCCCATTGTCTATCTATACGACGGCACGCGACCCAGCCTGCGCGTCCGGCTCACTTTCTCGTGTCACGAATCCAGTTTGGGACAGTTCCCGGAACTGTCCCAAATGTGGATAACTCGGTTTGGGACAGTTCCGGGAACTGTCCCAAATCCGAGCGCGGGGTCGGGTGTTTCCGCTCAAGGTCGCTTCTCGGACCTCCGATGTGTGTCCTGCGGAGGTCGAACCCCATGCATCCCACCATCGGACCGCTTGCGTCGCGTCGCACCCACGACTCCACCCGCCGCACGCCGACGCCGGATCTCCCCCACACCCGCTACGCCGACACCCGCGGCCTGGCCGCGGCGCGAGCCATCAACGGCGCCGTCGCCGCCGGCGCGCCCGACGTCGCCGCGACCCTCGCCGCCCACGCGCGAACCATCGAGGCGCCCGACCATGCCCTCACCATCGCCCTCGCTCGCGTCGATGTGCTCGCCGGACGCCCCGATGACGCTCTGCGACGACTCGACGCCGTCGGCGGCGCGCGGCCGGTCCTCGTCGCCGCGGCCGCGTGGGCGGGCGGACGCCGGGACGA
>JAGQOI010000176.1 GCA_020427625.1 Phycisphaerales bacterium
TCGAACGTGACGCCGCGCCGACCCGGAGAATGGTCGGACGCGTGGCTCCAGTGGAAGCCGGGCATGCTGGTCGCGGTGGAGCCGATGCTGGCGATCGGGACGCCGGAGACGCGTCACGCGCCGTCGTCGTGGCCGATCTTCACGGCGGACGGATCGTGGTCGGTCCATTACGAGGCGGACGTGCTGGTCACGGAGGACGGGATGCGGGATCTCACCGAGGGGTTGTTCGACCTGCCGGACGTCGTCGGCGGTTGAGTCGCGGACCGCGTGATCCTAAGCTGACGGAGTTCGCCGCCGGCCGCGGCCGCGCTGCGCAAGAGGAGCCGATCCATGTTCATGAGCGCCGTCATCAGCAGCGTCGTGGTGTCCGGAATGCTCGTCGGTCCGCCGGCGACGAAGGCCGAGCCCGTCACGGACGTCTATCACGGCGAGTCCATCGTCGACCCGTTCCGCTGGCTGGAGCCGCTGGAGGCGGACAGCGACGCGGTGCGGCAGTGGACGGACGCGCAACTCGGCTACACCCGCGGGATCCTCGACCATCTGCCGGGACGCGCGCAACTCGAAGCGCGGCTTGCGACCCTCATGGAACTGCCCTCCGTCGGCGCGCCGGTCGCCGGCGGCCGCTGGTACTTCAACACCGTGCGCGCGGGCGACCAGAACCAGCCGACGCTGTTCGTGCGCGACGGCGCCGACGGCGACCCGCGTCCGATCCTCGATCCCAACACGCTCGACCCGGACGGTCTGACGAGTCTCGACTGGTTCGAACCGAGCCACGACGGGCGACTTCTCGCATTCGGCGTGAGTCACGCCGGCGACGAGAACTCCGTCGCGCACGTGCTGGACGTCGAGCGCGGGACGTGGCTCGCGGACGAGATCTCCGGCAAGGTGAACGGCGTCTACTGGATGCCGGACGCGAGCGGGTTCTTCTACGGTGATCTCGCCGATCTCGACAACCCGTACTCCGGTCGCGTGCGCTTCCACCGCCTGGGCACGCACGCCCGCGAGGACCGGACGCTGTTCGAACAGTACAAGACCGGTCCGCTGGCGACGACCTGGGGTCCGGGCGCCTCGGTGAGCCGCGACGGACGCTGGATGATCCTGACCTACTGGACGAGCACGCGTTCGAACGATCTGTGGTGCATCGATCTCGACCGCTGGTTCCGGACCGGCGAGTTCGTGCAGACGGAGATCATCACCGGCGACGCGTCGACGAGCGACGGCCCGGTGTCGGGCGACACGCTGTTCATGCTCACGACGAGCGGCACGCCGAACGGGAGCGTGCACGCGGTCGACCTGACCCATCCCTCGCGCGACGCCTGGCGGACGATCGTTCCGGAGCGCGCCGACGCGACGATCGATTCGATCCATCTCGCCCGCGGGCGGCTTGTCGTGCGGTACGTCTCCCGCGCGAGCACGCGCCTCGAGCGGTTCCGGCTCGACGGCACGCCGGTCGGTCCCATCGAACTGCCGGGCATCGGCACGGCGTCGATCGTCACGAACCCCGACCGCACCGAGGCGTTCGTGTCGTACACGAGCTACAACGACCCGTCGAGCATCTGGCGGGCGGACCTCGAGACGGGTGCGCTCGCGCTGTGGGAACAGACCGAGGTTCCCTTCGACCCGAGCACGCTCACCGTCGACCAGGTCGAGTACCCGTCGAAGGACGGCACGCCGGTGACCATGTTCATCGTCCATCGCACCGACGTCCGACTCGACGGCGCGAACCCGACCATCCTCTACGGGTACGGCGGGTTCAACATCAGCATCACGCCGTCGTTCAATCCCGCCCGCATCCCCTGGCTCGAGCAGGGCGGCGTGTACGCCTTCGCGAACCTGCGCGGCGGCGGCGAGTACGGCGAGGCGTGGCACCAGGACGGGATGCTGGGCCGCAAGCAGCACACCTTCGACGACTTCATCGCGGCGGCGGAGTACCTCGTCGCCCGCAGGTACACGAGCCCCGAGCACCTCGCCATCCTCGGCGGCTCGAACGGCGGGCTGCTCACCGGCGCCGTGATGGTCCAGCGCCCCGACCTCTTCGCCGCCGTGGTCTCCGCCGTGCCGCTGCTCGACATGCTGCGCTACCAGGACTTCCTCATGGCCCGCTACTGGGTGCCGGAATACGGGTCGTCCGAGGACCCGGCGCAGTACCAATGGCTGCGGGCCTATTCGCCGTACCAGAACATCCGCCCGGGCACGAAGTATCCCGCGACGCTCGTGACCGCGGGCGAGAACGACAGCCGCGTGCATCCGATGCATGCCCGGAAGATGGTCGCCGGGCTCCAGCAGGCGACGACGGCGGATCCCGACGCGGACCCCATCCTGCTGTGGGTCGATCGTTCGGGCGGACACGGACAGGGCAAGCCGCTGTCGGCGCGGGTGCGCGAGGCGGCCGACCTGTACTCGTTCATCATGTGGCAGACGGGCATGTACCCGGAATGACGATCGATCCCGACGGCCCGACCCGTCCCCCGGCGGAGACCGGCGACGACGGTCGATTCCGCGTCCGGCTGTGGTGCAACGTGATCGCGGCGATCGTGTTCGCGGGTGCGGGCGCGTACCTGCTGCTGGGTGCGGACAAGGGCAACGGGATTCTCGGACTGCT
Source organism: Phycisphaerales bacterium (assembly GCA_020427625.1). Taxonomy (GTDB): domain Bacteria; phylum Planctomycetota; class Phycisphaerae; order Phycisphaerales; family SM1A02; genus JAGQOI01. The sequence goes on from JAGQOI010000176.1 coordinate 2,603, forward strand.
GCTCGCCGCGATGATCGCGCGGGTGCTCGTGCTGAATGTCGCCGAGCGCTTCGACTGAGGCGCGCGGGTCGCCTTCAGTGCGGCCGCCATTCACCCGATGTCGTGCACATGAAGCGATACGATCTGATCTGCATCGGATGCGGGCCGGCCGGCGAGAAGGCGGCGACGCAGGCGAGTTACTACCGCAAGTCGGTCGCCATCATCGAGCGTGAGTCCCGGCCGGGCGGCGCGATGATCAACACCGGGACGATTCCGTCCAAGGCGCTCCGCGAGACCGCGCTCCAGTTATCGGCCTTCCGCCGCCGACCGGTGCCCGGACTCGCGTACACGGCGCCCGAGGACGTGTCGATCGCCCAGTTCATGGCGCACCGGCATCTCGTGCAGATGGTCGAACACGACCGCGTCGAGGCCGCGATCGACCGGCA
>JAGQOI010000177.1 GCA_020427625.1 Phycisphaerales bacterium
ACGCTGCAGGATCGCCCGCGGGTCGAACGTGGGCTTGCCCAGCGTGCGCCGCAACTCCTCGCGCCGTCGGGCCGACGCGGTCTTCTTGGTCGAGGTCTTTCCACTCTTGCCCATGGGCGCGGTCGATCCGCTGGTCTCCCGCGGTCCACGAGCGACCGCCGATCGGACCATCACGATATCGGCTTTCACCCCTCCGGTGAACAGGCCCGCCGAACCGATTTGTCCGGCCGCCCGACGTTGCACCCGAACCACTTCCCGCGCATCATGCACTCGATCCCCCGACCCTCGGCGGAGCACAGGTCGTAAATGTCTGCAAAAACTAGATTTATGCCATGCATCGGCGGCCTTGCGGGCCGCTCCGGCCGGACCGCCGGCGTCGTGTTCGCGACCCTGCTGGTGTGCTTAAGTTGCTCCCGTGGCACGACTTCGGCCAGGCCGCCGATGACGGCGACGACCGGACCCGATCCGGCGACTCTTGCGCGGGCGTTCCGGATCGCGGCGACCGATCACACGCCCTCGGCCCGCCCGACCGCCGCGCCCGACGGCCGCTGGTCCGATCTCGATCGCGCCGTCGACACCGGCTGCGCGCCCTTCGAGATCGCCGTCGTCCGACGCGAGAACCGGCCCGACGGCGCCGCCGTCTTCCATGTTCGGACGCTGGACGGGCGGCCGGGACGACTCACGCTCCGACCCACCGGCGACGCCCAGATCTTCGACGGCGTCGCCGCCATCGGCCTCGTCGACCGTGATCCCGCCCTCGAAGTGGCGATCATCGAGTCCGTCCGCGATGCGCTGCGCGAGTGGGGCGCGAAGCGACGGTTGACGGAATGAGGTGAACGGGCGGGCGCGGGCGCTACGTCGCCAGCAAGGCCGCGCCGACCAGGCCCGAGGTGTCGGCGAGGCTCGTCATGACGAGTTCGCACGCGCGGCAGCGATCCGGGAACACGTCGGCGTCGAACGCCGCCCGGATCTGCGACAGGTACGACGCGCCCAGCGCCTCGGTCACGCCGCCGCCGATCACCACCCGGGACAACGACAACGCAGTCACCCAGTTCGCGATCGCGATGCCCAGCAGTTCCGCGGCATCGTCGACGACGCGCTTCGCGAGCGCATCACCCGCGGCGAGCGCTTCGGCGAGCACGTGATTGTGGATCGTCATGATCGACCCGTCCGCGGCGGCCGGGAGCACGGTGTCGGGATGTTCGGCGCGGAGTCGGTGGACGATGCGTGACATGCCGGTCCGGCTCGCGACGTCCTCGACGGTGCGGAAGTGGGGGTCGGCGTCGGGCCGGATGATGGTGTGTCCGATCTCGCCGGCGGTGAAGAAGTCGCCGTGATGGAGCCTTCCGCCGAGCACGAGTCCGCCGCCGACGCCGGTGCCGACCCAGACGCCGAGGACGTCCTTCGCGCCGGTCGCGGCGCCGCGCTGGTATTCGCCCCAGACGGCGGCGTTCACGTCGTTCTCGATGACGACGCGGTGGTTGAGTCGTTCGCGCATGCGTTCGCGGAGCGGGAAGTGCTCCCAGCGGAGGTTCGGCGCCATGAGGACGACGCCGTTCGGCGCATCGATGGCGCCGGCGGTCGCGATGCCGATGCCGGCGGTGTCGGCGACGGCGACCTTCGCCTGCGCGCACGCCGACTCGATGCACTGGGCGACGTCCTCGATGACGGCGTCGGCGCCGCGGGCGGCTCCGGTGGCGCGATGCTCGCGCCCGAGGATCGCGCCCGACGCGTCGAAGACGGCC
>JAGQOI010000178.1 GCA_020427625.1 Phycisphaerales bacterium
CGGCACGCCCCGCGCCCGGAATCATCGAACCAGTACACCGCCACCCGCGACACCGTCGTCGGCGCCGGGAAGTCCAGTTGCAGCCACTCGGTCGTCCCGCGGTGATCCCACCACGTGAACCGAGGCACGGTCTCGTCGCTCGATCGGCGCGGCTCGCGCTGGTCGTTCACGGCGCCCGCCCGATCGGAAGCCCAGGTGTGCGACGCCGACGCCCGACCTGATGACGCCGCCGTCGGGGTCGGCGGCACGAGCGTGTCGTCGACGTCGCGCGGCATCCACACGGTCATCTCCGTCGCGCCACGATGATTCCAGGCATGGTAGGGGATCGCGCGGATCGGCTGGTCGGACGTCAGAACCTCCAGCGTCGTCGGGTCGCGGTGACGCGCGAGGCCGTGTCCGGTGATGACGACCATGCCGGTCGCGGCGTCCATCGACGCCTCGATCGGCGCGTCGTCGGGCAACGCGATGTGCCGCGCGCGGCCGCCGTGATCCACGCCTTCGAGACAGTAGACGATCGGTCCGCGTTCGAGGGCGACGAGTCCGCGATCGGCGACGACGGCGTCGTGCGCGATGACGCGTCGGACGGGCATCGGGAGATCGAGCGTGATGACGTCGTCCGCCGCGAACGGGCGTTCGATCGTGACCGCGCGGTCCTGCGGGCGGATCGGGACGGCCTGCTCGTTCACCGTGCAGCGGATCGCGGCGGGGTCCGGCGGCGTGAGGTCCCGGTAGAGGTCGCCGGGGACGGGCTCACCTCGCGCCCAGCCGGGGAGGCGCAGATGCAGCGCCATCGCCACGGGTCGTCCGTCGGCGGCGCGAACACGGATGCGGATCCGCCCGTCCCACGGATAGTCGGTCTCCTGGGTGAGCGCGACCTCGCGACCGTCGACGGTGATGGCGGCGACGCCCGGTGCGTACTGGTTGACATGGACGCCGCCGCGTTCGTTGCGGGCGTAGATGAGGCCCGGGATCCACTCCATGGCGCGGACATCGTTGGACGGGCAGCAGGCGCAGTCGAACCACGGCGAGCGTTCCGGGCTGCCGTGATTGAACGGATGGACGCCGTCCGTCGCGAGGGGATTCGGGTAGAAGAAGGTGTCGCCGGGAACCGACACGCCGACGAGGAAGCCGTTGTACAGCGCGCGTTCGATGATGTCGGCGGCGCGCACGTCCCGGTGGAGTCGGGCCATGCGGTCGTTCCAGATCACGTTCGCGATGGCGCCGCACGTCTCGGCGTATGCGCTCTCGTTCGGGAGTTCGTAGTCGGCGCCGAACGCCTCGCCGCTCGCCGAGGCGCCGATGCCGCCCGTGATGTAGAGTTTGGCGCCCACGACGTTGGTCCAGAGACGGTCCAGGGCGGCGACGTCGTCGGGGCGGTCCACACGCATCGCAAGATCCGCCATGCCCGTGAACAGGTACGCCGCACGAACCGCATGACCGACCGCCTCCGTCTGCGCGGCGACCGGCTGATGATCCTGCGCATACGCGCCGTACGACTCGCGCCCCTCGGTCCGGCCGCGGGCGTCGATGAGGAATGCCGCGAGATCGAGATAGCGTCGATCCCCCGTCGCGTCGGCGAGCGCGATGAGGCCGATCTCGATCTCCGGATGTCCGGGCGGCTCCGTGCGCCGTCCCGGTTCGAAGATCCAGTCGATGTGGTCGGCGAACCGGACGGCGACGTCGAGCAGCGTGCGCGTTCCCGTCGCGGCATGATGCGCGACCGCCGCCTCGAACAGGTGTCCGGCGCA
>JAGQOI010000179.1 GCA_020427625.1 Phycisphaerales bacterium
CTCGACCTCCGCGACAACGGCGGCGGCGCGCTGCCGGCGGCGATCGGCGTCGGCGACCTGTTCCTCGACGGCGGCGTCATCGTGTCCATCAAGGGGCGCAACGGCGACGAGGAGACGTTCGACGCGCACGCCCGGGGGACGCTCGAGGACTTCCCGATGATCGTCCTCGTCAACGGCTTCTCCGCGTCGGCGAGCGAGATCGTCGCCGGGGCGCTTCAGGACCACGGACGGGCCCGCATCCTCGGCACGCGCACGTACGGCAAGGGCTCGGTCCAGAACGTGCGCCGCCTGCCCGGCAACCAGGGCACGCTCAAGATGACGACCGCCTACTACTACCTGCCCAGCGGACGCAGCCTGCACAAGAAGCCCGGGACGCTCGACTGGGGCGTCGATCCCGATCCCGGCTTCCTCGTCAAGGTCGCCCGACGCGACTACGTCCGCATGCTGCGCGCCCGACAGGGACTCGAGATCCTGCGCCCCGCCGATCATCTCCAGGACCCGTGCATCACCCGCGACTGGATCGACGACACGCTCGGCGATCCGCAACTCGGATGCGCGCTCGAAGCGCTCCAGACCCGACTCCGCGGCGAGCCGTGGCCCGCGTTCTCGGAAGTCGACCGACGCACCGTCGCCGTCAACGACGAGATCCTCGCCATGGATCGACAACGCGACGCGCTCATCCTCGAACTCCAACGCCTCGACCGACGACTGCTCGAACTCTCGGACATGGACATCGCGCGGCCGCCCGCCGACCTCCTGCCGCCGGGCGTGGACCTCGTCGACGGGTACATCGAGGTCCGCGATCGCGACGGCGCGCTCGTCGGACGGTATCGGCTCACGGACGGAGACCTCGAAACCGCGCTCGAGGCGGCCGGGGTCGTGCCCGACACCACGCCGACGCCGGAGCGGTCGCCGACGCCATGACCGTGCGCGTCCTCGGCATCGAGACGAGTTGCGACGAGACGGCCGCGTCGGTCGTCGAAGACGGCGTGCGCGTCGCAAGCAACGTCATCGCGACGCAGCATGACCTGCACGAGACGTACGCCGGCGTCGTGCCCGAGATCGCGAGCCGCGCGCATCTCGAACGCATCCTGCCAGTGATCCGCCAGGCGCTCGCCGAGGCGGACACGACGCTCGACGGGCTGGACGCGATCGCGGTCGGACACCGGCCGGGGCTCATCGGTTCGCTGCTCGTCGGCGTGAGCGCGGCCAAGGCGCTCGCGTGGGCGCTGGACCTGCCGGTGCTGGGCGTCGATCACGTCGCGGCCCATCTCTACGCGGGCCAACTGGAATCGCCGCCGGTCGCCTATCCCGCCCTCGGGCTCGTCGTATCCGGCGGACACACGTCGCTGTTCGACGTCGCCGACCCGCTGCGGATGACGGTGATCGGGCGCACGATCGACGATGCGATCGGCGAGGCGTACGACAAGGCGGCGACGATGCTCGACCTCGGGTATCCCGGCGGGCCGCTGGTCGATGCCCTCGCCGCGACGGGGAATGATCGCGCGCACCGGTTTCCGGTCGCCAATCTCGGCGCGGACCGGCTCGACTTCTCGTTCAGCGGGCTGAAGACGTCGCTGCTGTACGCCGTGCGCGGGCAGCCGCGCGGGCGCGGCGCGGCGGCGACGTTCGAGCGCGACGCCTCGGCGCTCGACGCGTCGGAGAAGGCGGACTTTGCCGCGTCGTTCCAGCGGGCGGCGGTGCGGGCGATCGTGCGCAACGTTCGTCGGGCGCTCGACACCCGGGAGGTCCGGACGCTGCTGGTCGGCGGCGGCGTGAGCGCGAACTCGCGTCTGCGGTCGGAACTGACGGAACTCGCGGTCGAGGCGGGTCTTGATCTTCGATTGCCGCGGATGGAATACTGTCTGGACAACGCGGCGATGATCGCCGGTCTTGGTACCGTGCGTCTTCGCGCCGGCGAGCGCGACGACTGGTCGCTCGCCGCCTCCCCGAACAGCCTGGTCGCCTCATGAAAGAGTACACGTCCGTGGAACCGCATCCCGCCAGCCTGTCCGACGCGGCGCTGCTCAAGGATTGCGAGGTCCTCTTCGGACGCGTCGGCGGACCGGGCGGGCAGCATCGCAACAACGTCGCGACCGCGGCATCGCTCGAGCACCTCCCCACCGGCCTCATCGGACAGGCGTCCGAACGACGACACCAGGCCCAGAACCGGCACGTCGCCCTGAAGCGACTGCGCCTCAAGCTCGCACGCAAGATCCGGCGACCGATCGACCCGCGACGGTATCGCCCGAGCACGCTCTGGACGGAGCGGCGACAGGGCGACAAGCTGCCCGTCAGCGCGACCAGCCGCGACTATCCCGCCATGCTCGCCGAGGCGATGGACGTCGTCGTCGCGATGCACTACGACGTCGCCGGCGCGGCCGGACGCCTGGGGGTGACGATGTCGCAGCTCGCGCGGCTCATCCGTCACGACCGGGCCGCGTTCGCGCAGGTCAACGAAGCCCGCGAGTCCCGCGGACTCCCGCGCCTGAAGTAGCCGCTCCCGCGGTACCATGCCCGCATGACGACCGCCGCCCCGACCGTCGAACGCATTCGTGAACTCGTCGGCGCCGAGGTCCACGACCTCATCGCGATCCGGCGCGACCTGCACGCCCATCCCGAACTCGGCTACGAGGAGGTGCGGACGAGCGGCGTCGTCCGACGGGAACTCGCCGCGGCGGGGGTCGAGTTCGTCGAGGGCATGGCCGGCGGGACGGGCGTGCTCGGGCACCTGCCCGGCGGCGCGGCGAAGGCGACGGGTCTGCGCGCGGACATGGACGCGCTGCCGATCGTCGAGCAGACGGGACTGCCGTACGCCTCGACGACGCCCGGGCGGATGCACGCGTGCGGGCACGACGGGCACACGACGATCCTCATCGGCGCGGCACGGGTGCTCGCGAAGCTCGCGCAGGACCGGCCGCTGCCGCGCCCCGTGTCGTTCGTGTTCCAGCCGGCGGAGGAAGGCGGCGCGGGCGGGCGGCGGATGGTCGAGGACGGGTGTCTCGACGGGTCGCGTCTGGGCCCGCCGGTGGACATGATGTTCGGCCTGCACGGCTGGCCGCAGATCGGGCTCGGCGTCGTGTCGACGCGGGTGGGACCGATGCTCGCGGCGGCGGACATGTTCGACATCACGGTGCACGGCGGCGGCGCGCACGCGGCGTATCCGCACGAGGGTCGTGATCCGATCGTCGCGGCGTCGGCGATCATCAGTGCGCTGCAGCAGATCGCGTCGCGGAACGTGAACCCGCTCGATTCGGTCGTGGTGTCGATCACGCAGTTTCACTCGGGCACGGCGCACAACATCATTCCGACGGCGGCGACGCTGGCGGGCACGGTGCGGACGCTTCAGCCGGAGACGCAGAAGCTCGCGCATCAGCGTCTGCACGAGATCGCGGAGCACGTCGCGACGGCGCACGGCTGCCGCGCGGAGGTGGATTACCAGTTCGAGTATCCCGTGACGGTGAATGCACCGGAGGCGGTCGCGGTGTTCGAGTCGATTGCGCGGGACACGCTGGGCGGGGAGCGGGTGCAGCCGCTGACGTTGCCGGTGATGGGCGGCGAGGACTTCTCGTTTTACGGCCAGGTGGTGCCGGCGTGCTTCTTTGCGCTGGGCCTGCGTCCGCCGGGCGTGCCGCACATGCCTCATCTGCACCAGCCGACGTTCAACTTCAACGACGACGCGATCGCGACGGGCGTCGAGATGTTCTGTCGGCTGGCGACGCGCGAGGATTAGCCTCGCGGCCGGATGATCGCGGCCATCGCGAAACCCGCCAGCGTGAAGCTCACGACGCGGTCGAGGACCATGGCCGTCGTGTGATCGGCGGGGAAGTACATCCAGACGAGGTACGAATAGTCACACGTCGCCGCGACCAGACCGCCGAGGAGCGCGACGAGCATGACGCGCCCGAGGTAGGGCTTGATCGAGGTCGTCCACAGCACCAGCGCGAGGACGACGGAGACGCCGAGGCCGATCACGAACCCCCACGCGTAGAGCACGGGATCCATCGGGTCGACGCCGCGATGAAGGATGAGCGAGCCGACGGGTCCGGCGCGGTGGCGCGCGGCCCAGGCCTCCATGGCATCGGCGTCGTCGAGGTCGCTCGGCAGCGGGAAGGTGTACAGACCCGGCGCCAGGCCGCGGTCGGACAAGCCGGCGACGAATCCCGCCTCGTCCGGCAGGTGACGGACGGAGTGATCGTGCACGCCGAGCGCGATCCACGACGCGGAGTTCCACGCGAACATCACGACGGCGCCCACGACGACGGCGAGGACGAAACGGATCATGACGATTCCTTTCGAGTGCGGACGCGACGGAGATGCTGCGGCGTGACGCCGGGGACGCGTTCGATGAGGCGACGGGCTTCGAGGTCGAGCTTCACCGTCGTCACGAGCCACGAGGTCGAGCCCGGACGCGGCTTCATCGTCGCGGGAATCGACGGGTCGACGAGGCGCGGCAGATCGCGGAAGGCGATGCCCGACACGGTGCGCGGGATCACGCGCAGCAGGGCGGCGCGCACGGCGTCGTACTTGTCGCGCGGCAGGCGCGTGCCGCCGGCGCCGGTGATGTTGAGCGTCTCGATCATCTCGGGCTTCGGCATGAGCGATTCTCCGATTCTCACGGGGACGATGAACGGTCGGAACGGGAACGGCCGGGCAGGCGGCCGATGATCGGCGCGAGGAGGCGCCCGACCCCCCACCCGCGACAGTCCGCGTCGGGCGTCGGCGCATCGTCGTGCCCGGCGAGTCGGTCGAGCGTCGCGGGCAGCGTGGTGCGGGCCATCTTCTTCCAGCCCGAGCCGAGCATGAGGCGGACGAGCTGGGCCTTGAGTCCGCTGAAGCCGGACTGGACGAAGTGCAGGCGCGTGCCGCCGGGGACGGGCTCGAGCGTGTAGGTGACGACGGTGTCGATCGGGCCGCCGCGCCAGTGGTAGGACAGCGTGCGTGGCGGGTCGCAGGTGATGACCTCGCAGTGCACGACGCCGTCGAAGCCGGGCGCGGGATCGGTGCGGAAGGTGAACCGATGTCCGACGCGGGGCTCGAAGTCGTTGGGCATGAGCCAGGCAGCGAGGGCGTCGCGCGTCGCGATCGCCTGCCAGACGAGGTCGGGCGGATGGGGATACGTCGTGTCGAGACGGAGATCACGGGACATCGCGGGCGGACTCCGGATCGGGCGGGTGGGCGTGATCGAGGTAGGCGCCGAGGGCCGCGAGGCGATCGGTCCAGAACTGCTCGTAGTGCCCGACCCAGTCGTAGACGATCTTGAGGACGATCGCATCGAGCGCGTAGTAGTGCATGCGCCCGACCCGTCGGAACGTGACGAGTCCGGCGGCCCGGAGCACGCGCAGGTGCTGGGAGATGGCGGGCTGGCTCATGTCGAACGGTGCCGCGAGGTCCTTCACCGGCAACTCGCCGCCCGTGCCGAGCATGTCGATCAGGCGCCGGCGCGTCGGATCCGCGATCGCCTGGAAGACGTCGAACGAGATGGCCGGGGACGCCGACATGCGGCCAGTGTATAAGCAGTGTCTTATATGTCAAGGGTGAATCGGCGAGGCGGGCCGGGGGCGTATGAGCATGGCGGGCGTGGATCATTAGAATGCAGGCATTCCGCTCCCCGACCGC
>JAGQOI010000180.1 GCA_020427625.1 Phycisphaerales bacterium
CCGCCTCGGGTCGTGGGTCGATGCACGGGATGCCGATACCCGGGATCAGGGCGGCCGGGATCGCGGACGGGTCCGGGGTCCGGTGGGCGGCGGCGATGCACGGGTTCAACGGCGCGGGCGGCGGGGATATTCCGGTGAGCCGCCGGGATCGGGCGCGTCCGCGCTCAAGCGGGGGGGTGAGCCGCACCGATAACTCAGGGCGATCGTCGTCGTCCGGGCGTGTCCGGACGGATGCCGATGCGCAGTGCCTGCGCCTTGCCGAGCGATCTCCATGGCCGACGTGCTTGATCAATCCGATCTCGACCTGCTGCTCAGCGCGGTCGCCGCGGGCGACGTCGAGCAGCAGTCCGTGACGCCGATGATCTTCTCGCGTCACCGCGAGTCGTTCGAGGACGTGGAGATCCGGGACTACGACTTCGCGCGTCCGGAGCGCATCAGCAAGGACCAGATGCGGGCGGTGCAGACGCTGCACGAGACGTTCGCCCGCAACTTCGGCGCATCGCTCTCGGGCTTCCTGCGGACGATCGTCGAGGTGCGGCTCGTCAGCGCCGACCAGATGACCTACGCCGAGTTCATCGCCAGCCTGCCGAACCCCACGAGCTTCAACCTGCTGCGGGCGAAGACGCTCGACGGCCAGATGTGTCTCGAGCTGAGCCCGCTGATCATCTACCCGATCATCGATCGTCTCCTCGGAGGCACGAACCACGAGCTGTTCATTCCGCAGCGTCCGATGACGACCATCGAGACCCGCCTCGTGCGGGCGATCCTCGATCGCGCGGTCACCGTCCTGTCCGAGGCGTGGTCGGGCATCGAAGCGCTCGAGTTCGAGTTCGGCGACATGGAGTCGAACCCGCAACTCGTCCAGATCGTCGCGCCCAACGAGGTCGTCATCGTCGTCGGCTTCGAGATCCGCATGGCGAATCGCGCCGGCACCATGAGCCTCTGCATGCCGTTCAACGTCATCGAGCCGCTCATGGACCGGATCGGCTCCCAGAGCTGGTTCGCGGCGTCCCGGCGCGGCGACTCCCACTGGTCCGCCATCCTCGGCGACCGGCTCCAGGACGCCGGGCTCGACGTCAACGCCGTGCTCGCCCGGACGACGATGTCGGTCGACGAACTGCGCGGCCTCCAGGTGGGCGACCTCATCATGACCGACAAGCCCGCCGCCGAACCCGTGTCGCTCTGGATCGAAGGCCTCCCGAAGTTCCTCGGTCACATCGGTAAGATCAGGGGTAACAGGGCGTTGCGCATCGATCGGGTGGTTCGGGTGCACGATCGGTACTAGAGGCGCAGCGGGCCAGCGTACCACGGCCGACCTGGATCAGTTCTTGGGGGAAATGCCGGCGTAGCGCGGCCATGCACAGCACGCCGCTTCACATCGCGAGCCACGCATCAATGAAGTCACCATAGTAACCAAAGACCCCCACGCCGTCCTTCTGCGTGACACCGAGACCAAATGGGCAGCGCGACTGCTCACTGCTGTCAGCGTAGACCACTGACATCTCCACCTCCGGTAGCTCTGCCACAACCCAGACCTCACAGGGCCCGATACTATTTGTCAGCACCCTTTGCCTGAACGGGGTCACCAGATAGCTCTCTGGTTCACGACCACCAAACGACTCGCCGGCGAGCCTCCACTCAAGAATCTGCCGTTGAACAGCCTGACCGATCTCAAACGCATCCATACAGACTTGCCTCGTATACCTGCGGGACGGGATCTGTCCGAGTGCTCGGTGCGGGAGCGGCGGTGTGGGGAGGTGCTGGACGTAGTGTGCGGGATCGAGCTCGATGATCGATCGAACTCGCACCTAGAGTATCGATGATGCGGCGGTTCGTTCTCCATCAGCTGCCCCTCGCGCTGGGCGCCTCGGCCGCCGGGTTGGCGTTGATGCTCGTGGCGTACTTCGCGTACGCCCGGTTGATTCGAGCATGCTGGCCGCGCCGCACGCCGTTGCCTGCGTCGATCGTCGAGTGAGCCGGCGCTTGTTCCCGGGGAGCGGGCGGCGGATGCCGCGGCCGTCGGTCGGGTTTCGTTCGGGCGCGACCTCGGATGGCGATGGAATCGGAATCGCCCGGTTTGACATCGCGATATGAGCGGTGCTACTGTGACGAATTGCGTTGCCCGCACTCGTGGGCGGCGGTCGCCCGGCGTTCGGGCGCCGTTGTGATGAATGGAGCACGATCGTGCAGATGCAGACGTGTGAAAGTGTGGGTCGTCGTGGCGCCTAGCGGCGCCATGTGCGGTGTCTCGTCGACATGATGCGGGTGACCGCTCATGTCGGGTGCGGGCGCCGGAGGCGGCGGTTCGGAGGTCCGGCCTCCCGGAGACGGGCGGATCGGGTCTCTGACTTCGGACCGACGAGGAGTCGGGGTTGAAGTAGACGACCACCGTCAATCCGGTCGGCGTCGCGGCCAGTCCGCCGGCGCACCCGCAGGCCACGCGGTCCGTTTGGGACGGCAGTGGCTTGTTCGTTTTTTCCCGACCCCGGGTCCCGACGGCGGGTTCCGGATCGGATTTTCGGTCATGACTTCCAGGACACGCTGGACCGATGAATTCTGAAACGCTGCGCATCCTCGATTCCATCGCGCGCGATCGCAACATCGATCGCGACCTGCTCATCACGGACCTGGAACAGGCCATGGTGAGTGCCGCGCGGAAGCACTTCAACTCGCTCGACGCCGAGGAATTCGGCTGCGAGATGGACCGATTCACGGGCGAGATCACGATCTGGCGGAACACCGAGGACGGAGGTCGCGAGATCATTCCGCTCGAGCGTCTCGGTCGCATCCCGGCCCAGACCGCGAAGCAGGTGATGATCCAGAAGTTCCGCGAGGACGAGCGGAACAGCGTGTTCGACGAGTATTCCAAGCTCCAGGGCCAGATCATCACGGGCACGGCCCACCGGTACGAGGGACCGCAGCTCATCGTGCAGCTCGATCGCGTCGAGGGCTTCATGCCCCGCTCCGAGCAGTTGCCGGGCGAGGTCTTCCATCCCGGCGACCGTGTGCGCTGCCTGCTGTGCGACGTCCGCAACACCGGCAGCCAGGTGAAGATCGTGCTCTCGCGCTGCCAGGCCGACTTCATCCAGCGCCTGTTCGAGGCCGAGGTCCCCGAGGTCGCCGAGCGCGTCATCGAGATCAAGGCCCTCGCCCGCGAGCCGGGCTTCCGCACGAAGGTCGCGGTGAGCTCCATCGACTCGAAGGTCGACGCCGTCGGCGCCTGCGTCGGCGTGCGGGGCAGCCGCATCCGCAACATCGTCGACGAACTCGGCGGCGAGAAGATCGACATCGTCCGCTGGAACGAGTCCAGCCAGATCCTCATCGCCAACGCCCTCAAGCCCGCCGAAGTCGAGGACGTCAGCCTCTGCTTCGAACTCGGACGCGCGACGATCATCGTGCGCGATGATCAACTGTCGCTCGCCATCGGTCGGCGCGGCCAGAACGTCCGCCTCGCCGCCCGGCTCACCGGCTGGGACATCGACATCCTCACGCCCGCCGAGTTCGCCCGCGGACTCGAGACCCTCGAAGAGACCGTCAAGGCCGTCGAGGGCGTCACCGGCGAACAGCTCGACCGCATGGTCGCGCTCGGCATGATCAGCGTCTTCGACATCGAAGAGGTCGGGACCGAGGTCCTCCAGGAAGAACTGGAGATGTCGCCCGAGACCGCCGCCGTCGTCGTCGAGGTCTGCGCGGACAAGGCCAAGATCGTCGCCGAACAGCAGGCGAAGGAAAAGGAAGAGTCGGACCGCCGTCGCGCCGAAGAGGAGGCCGCCGCGTCGGCCGTGCTCGGCTCGATGGGAGGCGCCGGCTCGTCGACGGTCGTCGTCGATGCCGACGCGGAATCCGCCGCCGCCGCCATCCTCGGCGACGGCCCGGCGAACGACGCCGACGGTGAAGCGTCGGCCTGACGGCCGCGGGATCGAGTTCCACACGACGGGAGTCCATTTTGGCTAAGAAGAGCACCACCCTCCGAGTCCACCAGATCGCCAAGGAAGTCGGCGTGCAATCGAAGGACGTCGTCGCCAAGTGCGAGGCGGAGGGGATTCCGAACATCACGAACCACATGTCGACGGTCTCGATCGGACTCGCCGAGTCGATCCGTCAGTGGTTCAGCGAGGGTGCGGATACGACGTCCGTCGAGACCGCGGCTCCCGTGAACCTCGACGCCCTCCAGGTCCGCGCGCAGAAGCGCGCCCGCACCAGGACCTCCGCCGGTACGACCGCC
>JAGQOI010000181.1 GCA_020427625.1 Phycisphaerales bacterium
ACGATCTCCCGACGACTGCCCGACGACTGCGCGCCCGCGTCCGCGCGCGGCTCACGCACCTGCTGCTCGCCGGCGGCGACACGGAACGACGCGCGCTGCTCGGCGCCCTTCTGCTCGGCGCACGCGATGCCGCGCTCGATGAGGTCGATGACACGTTCCGTCGCGTCGGGCTCTCGCACCTCCTGGCGATCTCCGGCCTGCACGTCGGCGTCCTCGCGGGCGCGACGGCGCTTCTGCTCCGCTGGCGCGGGCGTCGTTCGCGCCGGCACGGCGTCATCATCATCGCGGTCATCGCGTCGTACCTGCTGCTCGTCGACGTGCGCATGCCGGTCGTGCGGGCCGGACTCATGAGCATCGCCGCGTGCGCGGGACTCGTCGCCGGACGACACTATCACGCCGGCAGCCTGCTCAGCGCGTGCGTCATCGGCATCCTCCTGTGGCGGCCCGACGAACTGCACAATCCCGGATTCCAGTTGAGCGTGCTCGTCGTGCTCGGCCTCCTCGAACTCGTGCCCGACGTCCGTCGACGCTGGTTCGGACGACGCGATCCGCTCCTCGCCTCCGCCTGGCGCATCGTGCTCCTCGAACCCCTCAAGACCGGCGCGGCCGTGTCGATCGTCGCCTGGCTCGTCGCCCTTCCGCTCGTCATGCAGCACTTCGGCATGATCACGCCCCTCGCGCCGGCCCTCGGCCTCGTCGCAGTGCCGCTCACCGCGCTCGCCCTGACCGGCGCGCTCGCGCGCCTGCTCGTCAACGCGATCGCCCCGGGTGCGGAATGGCTGCTGATGATCGTCGACCTCCCCGCGGCCGCGCTCGCGGCGTTCGCCCGACTCGCCGACGATCTACCCGGCGCCACGATCCTCGTCACGCCTCCCGGCATCCCGTGGACGATCGCCGCGATGGCGCTCATCGCCGTCGGCCTCCGCATCACATGGTCTCGCCGTCGCGTGATCGTCGCCGTCGTCCTCGCGACGGCGATGATCGGGTGGTTCGTGACGACGCAGGACACGACGCCCCGGGCGGCGCTGCGGATCGACATGCTCGACGTCGGCGACGGGTCGTGTTACGTCGTGCGCACCGGCGGGCGCGCGATCATGTTCGACGCCGGGTCGGCGACGGATCCGCGCGTGGCGCGCCGCCGTCTCGTGCCCGCCCTTCGCGCGCTCGGCGTGCGCCGGCTCGACGCGATCATCGTGTCGCACGCGAACGTCGATCACTTCGGCGCCGTCCTCGACCTGGCCGATGCGCTGCCGGTCGGCGTCGTCCAGGTCTCACCGCAGATGTCGGCGCTCGCTCGCGCCGGCGACCAGCGTGATGCCGCCGCCCGCCTGTTCGACGGGCTGGCGGCGCGATCGGTGCCGGTGACGACGGCCGCGTGCGGACGCGAGACCGTCGTCGGACCGTCGCGATGGACCTGGCTGCACCCGCCCGACGACGCGTCGTTCGACGCGGTGAACGACGCCTCGCTCGTGCTGCGCATCGCGGTGTCCGGGCGCACGGTGCTCCTGTGCGGCGACATCCAGCGTCGGGCGATGCTCGCCCTCCTCGAACGCGAGCCGTCGCTGCGGGCGGACGTGATCGAGCTGCCGCATCACGGGAGTTTCCACGACGTCGCGGCCGCGTTCGTCACGGGGCTCGACCCCCGCATCGTCCTCCAGTCCACCGGCCCGCGTCGTCTGCGCCCGGACCGGTGGGCGACGCTCCTCGCCGACACCGAGCGTCTCATCACCGCCCGCGACGGCGCGTCGTGGGTGGAGATCGACGCCGACGGGTCGACGCGAGTGGGGCGCTTCCGCCGCCCGGACTGACGCGGCACCCTGCTAGGATGTGTCCCCCTCGATCCCCGAAAGGAACCCCGCATGCCCGTCTCCATCGCTCGTCTCGCCGTCCTGCCCGTGCTCGTGTTCGCGTTGTCGTGCGAGGCGCAGGACGGGAGCGGACCGACGACGCAACCCGCGGCACCGGGCTCGGGTTCGGGAACAGGAACGGGAACCGGCGACACGACGAGCGCGGGCGCGTTGCCGCTGATCCGACTCGAGCCGGCGTATCCGGACCTGGAATTCCGTCGTCCCATCTTCGTGACGCCCGCGCCGGACGCGACGGCGCGTCTGTTCGTCGCGGAGCAGTACGGGCGCGTGCTCGTGTTCGACGATCGACCCGACGTCGGCGAGACGACGGTGTTCCTCGATCTCACCGATCGCGTCTCGATGCGACACAACGAGGAGGGCTTGCTGAGTCTCGCGTTCCATCCCGACTACGCGACGAACGGGCAGTTCTTCGTGTACTACACGGCGAAGTCGCCGCGGCGGTCGGTGCTGTCGCGGTTCACGGTCTCGTCGGACGATCCGAGCCGCGCGGACCCGACGTCGGAGCACATCATCCTGGAGGTCGATCAGCCGTACGGCAATCACAACGGCGGCACGGTGCTGTTCGGTCCGGACGGGATGCTGTACCTGAGCCTGGGCGACGGCGGGTACGCGAACGATCCGCACGAGCACGGTCAGAACCTCGGCACGCTGCTCGCGAGCATCATCCGCATCGACGTCGACCATCCGGACGAGGGGAAGACGTACGGCATTCCGCAGGACAATCCGTTCATCGACACGCCGGGCGCGCGTCCGGAGATCTGGGCGTACGGCCTGCGCAACGTCTGGCGCATGCACTTCGACCGCGAGACCGGCGCGCTGTGGGCCGGCGACGTCGGTCAGAACGCGTGGGAGGAGATCGACCTCATCGTCCGGGGCGGCAACTACGGATGGAACCTGCGCGAGGGCTTCCACGACTTCCCGCCGAAGTCCGGCCGCCGCGTCGACGGCGCGATCGATCCCGTCGCCGAGTACGGACGCAGCGAGGGCATTTCGGTGACGGGCGGATACGTCTATCGCGGCAGCGCGATCCCGGCCCTTCGCGGCGCGTACATCTACGCCGACTACGCCTCGGGCCGCATCTGGGGCGTGCGGGCGGACGGCAACGTCGCGACGGCGAACGCGGTGATCTCGACGGGCAAGCCGGTGTTCGTGTCCTCATTCGGCGAGACGCGCGACGGCGAGCTGCTCGTCTGCGGCTTCGACCGCGCCGACGGCCGCGAGGGACACCTGTATCGCGTCATGGCGAAGTAGCCCCGGATCTGGGACAGTTCCCGGAACTGTCCCAAACTGAGTTATCCACATTTGGGACAGTTCCGGGAACTGTCCCAAACCGAGTTATCCACAATCGGCGCGGCGGATCGTCGTCGTGCCGACCAGCGCGCCGAGACGCTCCAGCGCGTCGTCGAGCGACGCCCGACGAGCCCGCGTCGGCTTGACGCCCCGCTCCCACCACAAGCCCCGAACCTCCAACACGCCCTCGCGACGGTGCGTCTTCAGATCGACCCGGCCGACGAACCGATCGCCCTCCAGCAGCGGCAGGACGTAGTACCCGTACACCCGCTTCGCCGCCGGAACGAACGCCTCGAACCGGTAGTCGAACCCGAACCAACGAGACAGACGAGCCCGATCACGAACCACCGGGTCGAATGGACTCATCAGCCGCACGCCCCGCGGCGGCCCGGCGGCACGATCCAGACGCTTCACGTGATCCGGACTCGCAAACGACGCCCGCGGCGCCGAACCGTCGACCGACTCGACGAGCACCGGAATCGCCCGGCCGTCACGAGACGCCGCCTCGCACCAGGCCCGCGCCTCCGCCGCCGTGATCGCCCGCCAGAACGCGGCGAGCTCCGTCGCCGTCGCGACCCCCAGACGCGACAACGCGCCGGATGCCGCCCAGTCGATCAATGCCGCGCGATCCGGCCGCGGCGCCGCGTGCGCATCCGGATGCACGCGCTCCGGAAGATCGTAGATCTTGTGGAAGTGACGCCGGCCCGCGACCGCGAGTTCGCCGCAATGCCAGAGGTACTCCAGCGCGGCCTTCTGCGGCTTCCAACCCCACCACGACGACGCCTGTCCGCGTTCGTGCTCGAAGTCCTTCGACATGAGCGGCCCGTCGGCGCGGATCCGGTCCATCACGTGCGCGATCACGCCTTCCGGGTCCGTGCCCATCCGTTCCGTCCACCACGGACTCCGACGCCACCGGTCGCGACTGCGGACGAACCGGTGCTTCCAGTGCCCGTAGAATGCGACCGGAATCGCCGACGCATCGTGCGTCCAGTGTTCGAACAACAGGCGCCGACGTTCGAGCAGATCACGCAGATGCCGATGCCGATACCCGTGCAGACGACTCGCCAGCGTGAGGTGATGCGCCCGCTCGACGACGCAGATGGAATCGAGCTGCACGAACCCCATCTGCTCGATCAACCCGCGCAACACCGCGTACGTCACCCGGCGCGAGGGGTCCGCGAGCAGGCCCTGGGCGTCGAGCAGCAGCGTGCGCGCGGCGTCGGCGGGAATGACCGGACGTGTCGCCATGCCTGTCCTCGGTCCCTCAGCCAGACGCCGCCAGGCGCGCGAGACGCGTCTTGCCGCCGCGCACGCGATCGCCGACCTCGACGAGGATCTCGACATCGTCCGGGCGCGGGAGGATGAGTTCCGTCGTGGACCCGAACTTGATCATGCCGAACTTCTGCCCGCGCTCGAGCCGGTCGCCCGGACCGACGGGGCACACGATCCGGCGCGCGATCGCGCCGGAGACCTGGCGCACGCCGATCGTGTCGGGGTCGGCGACGTCCGTGCGCCGCAGCGTGAGCAGGTTCGCCTCGTTCACCTTGGCGGACTCCGCCGAGCGGGCGTCGAGGTAGCGCCCGGGCGTGTGCACGACGCTGAGGACCTCGCACGCGCACGGCGCGCGATTCACGTGCACGTTGAGGACGCTCAGAAAGATGCGGACGATGACCGCCGGACCCCCCGTCGACGGATGATCGGCGACCTGCTCGATCGCCGAAATCGCGCCGTCCGCCGGACTCAGCATCGTGCCCGCCGGCAGGTCCGTCGGCACCCGACGGATCGGATCACGAAAGAACGAGACGAGCGCGAGCCAGATGAGCACGCAGAGGATCACCGCCCACCACCACCCGAGCAGCGCGGCACCGACGGCGGCGGCCGCGGCGACGATCGTCATGACGAGCCATTCCCGGAGTCCGTACGGCGTGAGCGGCATGATCGAGTCCGGAGGGGGGGGCAGTGGAGGGGAGAGGTCCGGGACGACAGCAGCCACCCGGCTGTGGCCGCGTGGCTGCTGGAGGTGACGTGTTCGCGGCGTCGACGTCGGCGCGACGTTACTCGGTCGCCTTGCCGATGAAGAAGCCGATGAGGCCGAAGACGATGACGGCACCGGCGAGTCCGCCGACCCAGAGCCAGAGGTTGTCGGCCATCTGCATGGCGAGTCCGGGGGTGGCGCCGGTGACGCCGACGATGCCGATGATGAGGGCACAGACGAGCGCGGCCGCGGCGCCGAGCATCATGCCGATGCCGAGTCCCGAGCCGGATCCGTCGTAGGCTTCGAACACCATGGGCATGGCGCCGATGGCGGAATCGCTGACGACGTTGCCCGGGCTTTCGGCGCCGGCGGCCTCGAACAGGCCGGACGCGTTGGCCGGGATCTCGATGTTGTCGTCGCTCGAGTAGACCTCTTCGAGGAGTTCGGCGCCGAGGGCGGTGTCGTCGGATTCGCGGGTGAGGTCGAGGAGACCGGAGCCGGAGCCGATGGATTCGAGGTTGAGTTCCTCTTCCATGGTGTCGCCGATCTGCGTCTGCTCGGAGGCGTCTTCGTTCGCGTCGACGTCGAACACGGAGATGCCGGTGTCCTCGGCGGAGTCCGCGAGTCCGATCGAACTCGTGTCGCCGCTCTGGAAATCGATACCGGATCCGCCGACGGAGTCCTCGAGCGTGAGCGAGAGGTTGTCGATCGGCTCGTCGTCGCCGCCGGCGAGGAGGTCGACCTGCTCGACCTTGAACATGAGCCGGTCGCGGTCCCGGAACTCGGAGAGTTGTCCGGACGCGATCATCTCGCGGATCTCGTCCTCGGACTTGCCGAGTTTCGCCGTGACTTCGTCGAGGCTGTAGAACATCTTCGCCATGGGGAGTTCCTTCCGGTCCGATTGCCGGGCGAGCAATCGGCGCATATCAGCCGTCCCGCGACGCCAAGACCCACCGACGGCGCGGGAACGTCGGATTTCGTACGCTAGCGGATCGACCCGGATCCGGCAACCGCCGGCCGAACGCCCAACGACCCCCTTGGGACAGTTCCCGGAACTGTCCCAAATGTGGATAACTCGGTTTGGGACAGTTCCCGGAACTGTCCCAACACGAGACCGATGCCAACCACCCCCCCGGAAACGCCCGAAATCGCGGTCGCCAGGCCGAAGGTCCGGATCCGCACGCCGCGCGGCACCAGTTTGGGACAGTTCCGGGAACTGTCCCAACGCGGGACGGGCGCCGGCCGCGCACCGACACCCGTCCCCGTGAACCCCGAAACGGCGCTCGTCAGCCCCCGATGCCCGGGTCCGCACGCTGCTCGGCGCCCGGAATCTCGTCCGGGAGCGGCACCTTCTCCACCGGGACCGGACGCGGCGTCGCGCCCTTCGCACCCGGCGCCGGCGTCGACCCGCCCGGCGAACCGCCGCACGCCACCAACGCAATCGCCAACGTGCCCACCGCACCCAGCGCCGCCAACCCATACGTCGTTCGTCGTGTCATGACACATACCTCCAACTGGGGCGACGACCAAGACATGTCCGGAGTCGTCGCCGATGGAACCCGCCATTCCGGGCGCGACAATCGCCCAAAGCGTCCGGCCGTCCCACTGACGGAACCGGCCACGCCCGTGCGACATCCCCCGCCCGACACACGCGTGCCGAAGCGAGAAGACATCAGGTCAGGTTGAATCCCGGCCCGCCGCGGGAAATGAAGAACGAACCGACGGGCCGCGTCGCTTCTGTTCGATGCGCATCAATCCGCCGGGTTCCGGAGGATTCCGACGCACTCACCCACCGACGCCACCCTCGCCGCACCCGCACGGCGACGGCGCCGCCAGGCGGGCGCGAATCCGAAGCAACTCGGCGATCGACCACGCCTGCGCCGGACACCCGTCCGCACGATGAGGCGGATCCCCGTCGTAGACCTCCGCGACCTGGCCCAGACACCCGCGATCCAGTTCACGCAGCAACGGCTCGATCGCCGCCGACGCCATCCGACGACCCGACTCGCCCGCGTCGACACGCATCGCCGCCTCCGCGTACGCACCGATCAGCCACGGCCAGACCGTACCCTGGTGATACGCGGCATCCCGCTCCAGCAGACTCCCGGAATACCGCCCCCGATACGCCGAATCCCACGGCGCCAACGTCCGCAGACCGAACGGCGTGAGCAGATCACTGCGAACCGCGCGCAACACGCTGCCACGCTGCGCGGGAGACAGCGGCGAATGCGGCAGACTCGCGGCGAACACCTGGTTCGGACGCAGATGACCATCCGGCCGCCACCCGCCCGAACCGTCCGGCACGAGCACATCGTGCAGACACTCGCGCTCCGGCCACCAGAATGCGCGAACGAACGCGTCCGCGACATCATCCGCCAGGCGCCGCAGCGGCTCGCGCTCCGCGCCGTCGACGAGATCCGCCAGCACCCGCAGACCATGATGCCACAGCGCATTGATCTCGACCGCCTTGCCGTGACGCGGCGTGAAGACGATGCCGTCACGCTTCGCGTCCATCCACGTCAACTGCGTGCTCGCATCGCCCGCCACGATCAACCCGTCCGTATCCGCGTGAATGCCGAACGACGTCCCGGCACGATACGCCGCGACGATCGCGCGACACGCGTCGATGAGATCGTCCACGTCCCGATCGCCCGTCACCTCGACGTAGCGTCCGACGGCATGCACGAACCACAGCGCGGCATCCACCGTGTTGTACTCCGGCTCGCCGCCGCGATCGTCGAAGCGGTTCGGAATCAGTCCGCCGCGCAGATGCCGGGCGAAGAGCGTCAGAACCGATCGCGCCTCCTCGTGTCGTCCCGTCGCGAGGAACAGGCCGTCGAACGCGATCATGGTGTCGCGCCCCCAGTCACCGAACCACGGATACCCGGCGATGACCGACGCGTAGACCTGACCATCGACGACGCGCCGGACGATGAACTGGTCGGCGGCCAGTCGGAGCCGGGAATCGAGGTCGTCGCCGGGCGCGACGTCGTCGAGGTCCGGCAGATCGGCTTCGCACAGCGGCTCGATCACCTCGGCGTCGAGCGTCAGCGTGCCGCTCGCGTGCGGCGCGAGCGCCACCTCCACCGCGCCCGGCGTCCAGACGTCATCGTGCCAGTCGAGCCCGCGCTGCTGCTCGACGGTGTAGGCGAGTCGGCGCCACCAGTCGGGCTGGATCACCCAGTCGCCGATCGACGCGCCCAGACGCAGCGTCAGGTCGCCGCGCGTGACGTGCAGCGTCTGCGGATCGACCTGGTCGATGCGGTACTCGGCGCCCGCATGCTCGCGCTCGAACGCGTGAAAGTCGCGCAGCGGCGTGAGCGGACGCACCTTGAGCACGGCCGGCGCGTCACCGTTCGTCCACGACCACGTGAGGCGCGCGGCATTACGCTCGCGGATCATCGCGATCGTCCGCGTGATCTCGAGTTCGTTCAGTCGCCACGTCCAGCGCACGCCGTCGGCCGTGCGTTCGACGGCGACGAGTCGGTCCATCCCCCGCACGTAGGCGCAGGGCGGGTCGCCGAAGTCCTGGCTCGCGAGATGGATGGTCAGGGCGCCGACCTGCACCTCGTCGATGACCTGCTGCACCGCGACGATCCGCCCGACGGGCGGCAACGTCGCGGCGATGAGCATGCCGTGATACCGACGAGTCGCCGCGCCGGGCGTCGTACCCATGGCGAAGCCGCCGAGCCCGTTGGTGAGCAGCCACTCGGTACTCCAGGATCGCGTGGGATCATCCATCATCTTCGTCATGGCGGTGTCACGCCGCCCGGAACGAGCGACGCCGTCTCCTCAAGAGCATTGTCACCCCATCCGACCCCGGGCGTGGCGACAGGTCCCATAGTCTCCGCCATCATCGGACGCCGCGCCGGAACGATTGAGCCGATCTCCCACCTTCGGGTCGGCTTTCCCGGGGGGCGCGCAGATGATTCCCGGTCGCAGCGCCTGCGCCTGAAGCCCGGGCATACAGTGGACCGATCCTCCCTGCGGCCCCGCCCGGCGGGCAGCCCGCCGAATCCGGACCCGACGCATGAAGACCCTTCGATCCATCTTCGCCGCCCTGTTCGACGACGACCATCGTCTGGTCGTCGCGATCGCTGCCGGCGTGACGCTCGTTCTGGGGTTCGCCCTCTGGACGTGGGGGCCGGAGTCGCTCGCCTCCATCGGGCAGGGCCTCGTATGGGTGTCGCTGGCGCTCGGCAGCGTGCACGGTCTCCGGGCGGCGGCCGAATCGGTCGTCGAGTTCCGGCCCGACATCGACGTGCTCATGGTCGTGGGCGCCTATCTCTCGGCGGCGATCGGCCATCCCGAGGAGGGGGCGCTGCTCCTGTTCATGTTCACGCTCGCGGGCGCCCTGGAATACCGCGCGATGGGCCGCGCCCGCGATGCCGTGACCCGCCTGAGCCGCCTCATGCCGGCCGATGCCATGGTGCGGCGCGACGACGACTGGGTTGCCGTCGAGCCCGACTCGCTCGCGCCCGGCGACACGGTGCTCGTCCGCGCCGGCGAGACCGTGCCCGCCGACGGCGAGGTCCTCGTCGGACGATCCCACCTCGACCAGAGCGTCCTCACCGGCGAATCGCTCCCCCGCGCGGTCGAGCCCGGCGACGAGGTCTTCGCCGGAACGCTCAACCAGCACGGCTCGCTCGAAGTGCGCGTCACCCGCCCGACCACCGAGTCGAGCCTGCAGAAGATCCTCACCCTCGTCCTCGAAGCACAGGAATCCCGACAGCCGCTCCAACGCCTGATCGATCGCTTCTCGACGCCCTACGCCGTCGGCGTGTTCGTCGCCGCCATCGCGACGCTCCTCGGCTTCTGGCTCGTGCCGGCCGAGGGGACGTTCGTGAGCGCGTCGTATCGCGCCATCACGCTGCTCGTCGTCGCCAGCCCGTGTGCCCTGGTGATCGCGACGCCCACGGCGACGCTCTGCGGCCTGAGCCGCGCGGCTCGCGCGGGCGTCCTCATCAAGGGCGGCGAGGCCATGGAGCGCCTCGCCGCCGTCGACAAGATCGCCCTCGACAAGACCGGCACGCTCACCATGGGCCAGATCGAGGTCACCCACGTGAGCCCGATCGCCGCAAGCGACAGCGACCAGCTCCTCGAACTCGCCATGGGCATCGAACAGCATTCGACCCACCCCATCGCCGCCGCCATCGTCCGCGCCGCCCGCGAACACGCCATCTCGCCCGCCGACGTCGCCTCCATCGAGACCATTCCCGGGCGCGGCGTCGAGGGCACCTTCGACGGCCGACCCGTCCGGATCGGGTCGTTCGAGTTCTGCGAGGAGATGCTCCCGATCTGCTTCCGCGCGTACACCCGCACGCTCGTCGACGAGATCCGCGCCAAGGGCGGCCTGCCGGTCGTCGTCGCCCACGGCGACGGCGCCATCGTCATCGCCCTCGCCGATACGCCCCGACCCGGCGCGAAGAAGCTCGTCGACCAGTTGCAGGCGGTGGGGGTGGGCCAGGTGTCGATGCTCACCGGCGATCACCGCGTCATCGCCGAACGGCTCGCACTGGAACTCGGCATCGAGGACGTGCACGCCCAACTGCTGCCCGAAGACAAGGTCGCGGAGATCCGCTCGATCCGCGCCCGCTCGACGGGCGGCTCGCTCGCCGTCGTCGGCGACGGCATCAACGACGCGCCCGCGCTCGCCGTCGCGGATGTCGGGCTCGCCATGGGCGGCATCGGCGCGGATGCCGCGCTCGAAACCGCCGACGTCATCCTTCTTCACGACGACATCGACCGGATCCCCTGGTCGATCGGCCTCGCCCGGCGCGCCCGTCGCATCATGCTCGCGAACCTCATCTTCGCGATCGCCGTCATCGCGATCCTCGCGACGCTGACGATCATCGGATCGGTGCCCCTGTGGATGGGCGTGCTCGGACACGAGGGATCGACGCTGCTCGTCGTCGCGAACTCGCTCCGTCTCCTCGCCGTCGCGGACCCCGGCTGAGACGCGCCGCATGGTGCGATCCGATTCAGGACCGCGGCCGCGCGTCGCGATCCAGTCGCGCGCGAATGCGGTCCCGCGCGGCTCCATCGAGATGCACGTCCGGCAACCCGACCTCCTCGAGCGGCGACGACGTCTCGTCCATCTCGCCTCGCATCGTCGCCAGATGACGCCGATAGCAGCGACACGCGCTGCAGATGAGCAGATGGAGGCGCAGCGAACACCGCTCACCGAACGTCAGCGGCCGGTCCAGCCCGAGCGAGATCAACTGCGTCGCGCGTCGACAGGAGAGCATCAGGACGACTCCCGAGCGCGGCGTCGCGAGGCGGTGGCGTCCACCCAGGTCTCATCCAGGCATCCCCGCAACGCCGTGCGGGCCCGGTACAGCATCACCCAGAGATGGTTCGTCGTCACGCCCAGCATCTCCGCCACCACTTTCCCGGACAAGTCCTGACGCTCCGTCAGCACGAACGCATCCGCGACCGTCGGCGGCAACTTCGCGAGACAGGTCGCCATCGCCAGCCGGAAGTCCTCCCCGTCCGACCCCGACGACACCCGAGGCCACACCGCCGGGGCAGACCGCCACTTCCCCTTCGCCGTGAAGCAGTCCTCGACCACTCGTTCCGGCAGATCCGTGACCATCTTCGGGCCGCGCGACGCCCGACGAACGAGATCGATCGCCTTGCGCTTCAGGATGCCGACGAGCCAGGTCCGTACCGTACTGCGGTGCTCGAACCGATCCGCGCCCTCGATCGCCGCCAGCAGCGTGTCCTGCACGAGTTCCTCGGCGAGATGGGCGTCGCGAACGCGTTTCATGGCGCACCGATAAAGATAATCCCCGTGCTCATCGAGCCAGGTCGCGGGGTCGACCGTCGGAGCCGGCATGTCCGGTGCCGCGTTCTTCATCGTCCCGTCCTTGGTCGAACCACCATCCTCCACCTTACACGTGCGACCCTGAAGTCACCACGAAGGCCTCCGTGGTGAATCCCCGATCGAATCACCACGGAGGCACCGAGACACCGAGGTGAAACAGGGTTTGAAGATCGTGCGCCGAAGCTGAGGTTCCCCACGAACGGTGGACACCCAAGCGAGGTGGCATAATCGGCCGCCGGAATTGGAGTGGTTCACATGAAGCGGACGTACACGGACGAATTCAAGCAGGAGACGGTGCGGCTGATCGAGTC
>JAGQOI010000182.1 GCA_020427625.1 Phycisphaerales bacterium
GCGGAGGCGCCGCCCGCGCTGGGCAAGCTCGCCGCGTTCTCCGGCGTCGGCGCCTATCCGGCCCGCGTGAAGTGCGCGACGCTCGCGTGGCACACGCTGATCGCGGCGCTCGATCGCGGCGCGACGGTCGTGAGCACCGAATGAGCGTCGAAGCGGCCGGGCGCCTGCTGCTCGCGGCGATGCCGTCGCCCGCCGCGCACCGTCAGGGCACGCTCGACGACGCCCTTGCGCTGCTCTCCGATCACCCGGACCTCGCCCGACACGACGCGCTCGTCGCGATCGTCACCGGCGATGCCGATGCGTTCGAAGCGCGTGTCGACGCCGACCCCGACGCGCTCGCCAGCGCGGCCCATCCCGCGGGCTGGTCGCCGCTGCTGGCGATGTGCTTCTCGCGGTTCCTGCGCCTCGATCGCGCGCGACGGCCGGGATTCCACCGCATCGCCCGACGCCTCCTCGCCGCGGGCGCCGATCCGAACGATCGATTCATCGCCGGCGACGAGGTCGAGACGGTTCTGTACGGCGCGAGCGGCGTCGCGAACGATCACGTCCTGACCCGCCTTCTGCTCGAGGCCGGCGCGAGCACCGACGACGACGAGGCGGCCTATCACTCGGTCGAGTTCGACGACATGCGCTGCGCCCGCCTGCTCATCGAGTTCGGCCTGACGCTTCATCACCAGGCGACGTCGCTGCTGCACAAGCTCGACTTCGACGATCTCGACGGCTTCATCGCGCTCCTCGACGTGGTGGCCGATCCGAACGGGCAGGGCCGGTGGGGGAAGACCGCGCTGCACATGGCGCTCGATCGAGCCCGCGATGTCCGGTTCGTCGACGCGCTCATCACGCGCGGCGCGGCGGTCGACCTGCCGCGGACCGACGGACGAACGCCGTACGCCCTCGCAGCCCGGATCGGCCGGCGCGACGTCATGACCCGACTCGTCGACGCCGGTGCGGCGGTGTCCCTGTCGGCGCACGACGCCTTCGTCGCCGCCTGCGCGGCCGGGGATCGCGCTGCCGCCGCGCGTCTTCGTTCCGAAGCGAACGCGCTCGGCGCGGAGGATCATCTCATGCTCGTGCGCGCCGCCGCGTGTGGGAACGACGTCGGCGTCGCGACGATGCTCGACTTCGGTTTCGGACTGGAGACCCGCGCCGAGTGGGGGGGCACGGCGCTGCATCATGCCGCCTGGCACGGTCGGGCGAGCACGGTGTGTCTGCTGCTCTCGCGCGGCGCCGATGCGGAGGTGCTCAATTCGTACGGCGACACGGCGCTGGGGGCCGCGGTGTGGGCGCTGTCGCAGCAGCGTCGGCGCGACGATCCGGAGTCGATGCCGGTCCCGCGCGTCGACGTCCTGCCGGTCATCGAGGCGCTGCTCGCCGGCGGCGCGAACCCGTCCGCGACGCGATTCCCGTCCGGCATGGCCGATGTGGATGCGTTGCTCGTGCGCCACGGCGCGGGTTGATCACGCGGAGCGTCGGGCGGCGATCTCGGCGCCGCGTCGGTCGACGATGAGTCCCATCGCCCGCGGATCGTCGGTGACGGGCGGCGCCTGGCGGAGGCGGCGGGCGTTCTCGTAGAGTTCGCGCACGTCGTGCACGGCCTGGAGCGCGCGGGGGAGATAGGTGATGCGGAGGCTGGTGAGCGGGAACGCCCGCGTGCGGCCGCGCGGATCGAGGTAGGCGAACGTCCCCGACGCCTGGTCGTGGGGCGAGAAGAACGCGTCGCGCCGCGCGTCGAAGCGCCGCGCGAGTTCGACGAGGCGCGGTCGCGCGTCGTCGGTGAACGCGACGATGAACCGGTCGCCGCCGAGATGGGCGCAGAGCGACGTCGTGCCGGCGTCGTCGACGAGGTGGGACTGGAGGAGGTCGACGAGCTGGCGGAGCATGATGTCGCCGCGCTCGAAGCCGTAGGCGACGTTGTAGGCGTCGAAGTCCCGCAGATCGATGAACGACACGTCGGCCGGGTCGTGCGCGCGGATGTGGTCGGCGAGCCACCGGTCGGCATGCACGCGCCCGGGCAGTCCGGTCGACGACGCGAGGTGCGTCGCCATCGTCAACTGGAACTCGGCCGACGCCTGGAGCATGCGCCGGATCGACACGATCCCGCGAATGACGCTGCCCTCCTGGACGACGAGCGGCAGCGCGAGATGCTCCTCGGCACGGGCGGCGACGATCTCCATCGCCTCCGCCAGCGTCGCGTCCGGGCCGACGACCGGACAGTCGATGCAGGCCAGGCGCAGCACCGGTCCCGGCGCGGCCTGTTCGAGCTGCTCCCGCGAGAGCCACCCGATGTACCGCCGCCCGTCGAGCACGACGACGCCGGATCGCGCCGGCGGGCGGTTCATGGCGGCGACGGCGTCGCCGACGGTGTCGGTGAGATCGATCGTCGAGGCGACCTCGGTGAGCGCGGTGACGCGCACGGTGTTCGGCGCGAGCAGGCGTCGGGACTCGATCTGGTGATGGGCGTCGACGATCTGGCCGCGCAGGGTGTCGTCGATCGTCGCGGGACCCGGCGCGGGCCGCCCGAGCAGGAAGCCCTGCGCGTGGCTGATGCCGAGGTCCATGAGGGTCCAGAGTTCGGCTTCGCGCTCGATGCCCTCGGCGATGACGTTGATGTTGCTCAGTCGCGCGAAGCGGGCGAAGTAGCGGATGAGGTTCTGCTTGTAGAGGTCGGCGTCGATGTCCCGGACGAGTTCGCGGTCGAGCTTGAGCCAGTCCGGTCGAAGGGCGGCGATGCGGTTGAGTCCGCTGTCGCCGGCGCCGACGTCGTCGATCGCGATCTCGAAGCCCATCGCCCGCAGATCGACGATGCGCGCGAGCAGGTCGTCGATGAACGCCGTCTCCGCCCGCTCGGTGATCTCCAGCACGATCTGCTTCGGATCGATGCCCGCGCCGGCCTCGCGGATCTGGTCCGCCAGCGTGCGGGCGTAGTCGGGATCCGCGAACACGCACGGGCTGTTGTTGATGAACTACTGCACGTCCCGCGGCCAGTCGACCGTCGACTCGAGCGTGACCTGACGCGACAGGTGTTCGAGCTCCGACGCCATGCCCGTCTCGTTCGCCGCCTCGTACAACGCCCCCGGATCGGGGAAGCCGGACTCCGGCGCGACGCGCGTCAACGCCTCGTACCCCATCACCCGTCCGTGACGCAGGTCGACGATCGGCTGCAGATGAATGCTCAGCGCACGATCGTCGATCAGCGCGCGGAGACGCTCACGGGTGTGCTCGACGTGAACCGTTCGTGGGTCCGGGGCGGGGACGGACATCGTGGACCAATCCTCGTCCGATATCGCGGCGTCCGGTTGCGGGCGCGGCAACACCGGTAGACGTCAGCATCGGCCACTTGAGCCGCGCGAATCAGTCAGGTTGACGGACGGGGACACGTCGATCGCGACCGATGCCGCCGGTTCGGGCGACGACCGTCGAGTCGGGTCCGGGAATGTCGATGGTGCCGCCCGGCGCCGGGGATCACGCGGGCGATCAGTCCCAGCGGAAGACGCCCTTGCGCCAGGCGTAGATGTACGCGATGATCGACGTCGCGATGAAGAATCCGATGCGGGCGAGGAACAGCCCGGCCTCGTGACTCTGCGGATCGAGTTTCGTGAACGTCACCGCCCACGGGTAAAGGAAGATGATCTCGACGTCGAAGACGAGGAAGGTCATCGCGAGCACGTAGAACCGGACGTTGAACCGCTTGCGGGCCGTGCCGATCGGGTTCATGCCCGATTCGTACGCGATCCCCTTCTCCGCCCCCGACCGGCTCGGACCGAGCAGATGCGTCGCGACGAGGTTCACGACCACGAAGCCGATCGCCATGACGAGCAGCAGCAGGATCGGCAGGTAGGCGTTGGCGTCGACGGCAAGGAACATCGCACGAAGTCCCGGCGGACGGAGCCGCGGTGCGGACAGGTCGCGCTGAACACCGGCGCCACCGAGCCGAGAGTGTACGGCCCGGCTCCCCATCCCTCAAGGCGGCGTGCGGCGGGACGATCGCCTCCCGTCGGACCGGACCGGACCGGACCGGACCGGACTGGACCGGACTGGACTGGACTGGACCGGCGGGTCCGGGCGCCGGCCGCACGCGGCGGTCATCGCGTCCCGGGTCGCTCGCGTGGCTGCGCCGCCGGCGCGTCGCCGGGCGTTCGGCGCCGACGGAAACGCGCCTCGCCTCGGCAGGCCGCGGCTATACTCCCTCACGTCCGCCGCCAGAAGTTCGCGGGGTGTAGCTCAGCTTGGTAGAGCGCATGCTTTGGGAGCAGGAAGTCGCAGGTTCGAATCCTGTCAACCCGATTCTCGCGAAGCGGCAAATCCAGCAGGAGAACGGAAGGCTTCGGTTTCGGAAACCACCTTCCGAACGATGAAGACCTGCTCGTGTACCGTCGAGCCGTCGATCTCGATGACCAGGTCGTCACCGTGACCAGGACCGCCCCGCGCGGATTCGGCTTCGTCACGGACCAACTACCGAGCCGCGCTCTCCATCTCGACATGCCTCGTGGAAGGCAACGGTCGATTCTCGCCCCATGCGCGGTCGTGCGGACCATGGACCACGCGCGACAGTGCGTTTCTGACACCATGCGGCACGAACGCAGATCGTTGGAGACGGAGTTCCGACCAGAAGTCGGTCTTGAACGGCCCTTCGCCGACGGTCGAAGCCCAGTCCTGACGTCTCAGCATTCGGCACCCCGGTCGTTCAGGGCTGATTCGTACTCGCCTTCGCCGAAGGAGTCACGAGACCATCGGGCAGAACGAGGCCGCACTCCGGGCAGACGGGCTCCTTGAGCATCGCCAGGTCGTAGTTGCAGCGAGGGCATTGCACCTCGGGCATTGGCACCATTCGACGAGACAGCGGCGCGTCAATCAGGAACAGCAGCATGCCGGGAACCGCGAATGCGGCTGCCGCGGTTGCGGCGATCCAGACGCCGTCGACATCGTCTCCGAGCAGAGCTTCGCCGGCCCCCCATAAGAAGTTCACCGCCGCGATGACCAGGAGGACGAGCCCGCCGAATCGCAGACGACGCCTCACGTGGTGGCGCTTCTTCATGATGTGCGTGATGCTCGGTATCAATGGTCTGCGCTCCGAATGTGAAGCGAGTCGCGTGCGGCCGAAGGATACCCGAAGAGATGATCGGCGGCGATCGCAGCCGCCCGACGGACCGAAGCCCGTCTGCGGGCGACGGCGGCAAGCCGGGTCGGACGCGACGCGGGTCGGTGGCGCCGAATGTCCTGACATCGCAGAAGTCGAACACCGGCGGTTCCTTCAGGAGAGCCCGCGGATCGAGAGCGCCGTGCCCGACTCCTCGGCCTCGGCCGCGGCCCCGGCGGGCACGGTCCTGCGCGCCGGGGGTGACGCGCCGACCATCAACCACGGGCCATCCGGTGAACCGCCCTTCGCCGGGCGCCCGGAGTGACGACCGGCCGCGGTACACTGCGGCTGGTTCGAGGGCGGTGGGGGGAACACTGGCTTGGATGTCACAACCACGACGACGCTGGCGCCCGAAGGACCGCACGACGAATCCGACGATGCGGGCCGCGCGATTTCGATCGTCGCGATCGATCCGTCAACACGACGCGCACGAACGACGGCACGCCCGCCGCGTTCGAGGTGTTCGTCATCGGGCGGCGACGGGTCGCGGCCGTCGCCGAGGGCCTCGCCCTCACGACGCACGACGTCCACATGGCCCGGCGTCGTGTCACCCGGCGTCTGCGCGACATGGTCGCCCGACTCGACGGCGCGGATGCCGACGAGCCCTGATCCCGGCATCGCTCCCGCTCCGGACCCGTCGCACCCATGACATCGTCGGACATGCCTCCGGTTGACGACCCGTGTGTATCGATCGATGCGCTCGAGGCGTTCGTGGGCACGGGCGAACTCGACGAAGACGGCCGCGCGCACCTCCGCACCTGCACGACGTGCCGACAGGAGGTCGAACGCATTCGACGCGACAACGAGTTCCTGTCCGGACTGGTCCCCGTCGCCCAGGCGGCGACGGAGTCGTCGCGGCGACGGGGTGCGCCGGGCGCGGCCCTCGTGCCGGGCTACGACATCGAGGCGCAGATCGCCGCCGGCGGTCAGGGCGTCGTCTACCTGGCCGTCCAGAACACGACGCACCGCCGGGTCGCGATCAAGGTGCTCTCGCACGTGTATGCCGCGTCGTCGACGCGCGTGCGGCGCTTCGAACGCGAGATCGAAGTCGTCGCCGCCCTGCGCCATCCGAACATCGTGACCGTGTTCGACAGCGGGCTCACGGTGGACGGACGCCTGTTCTACGCGATGGAGTACATCGATGGAACCCCGCTGAACACGACGTCGGCGCCGGCCGGGTCCGAACGGTCGAGCACGCTCGTCCGCTTCATCACGATCGCCCGCGCCGTCACCCACGCGCATCGCAGCGGCGTCATTCATCGTGATCTGAAGCCGGCGAACATCCTGATCGACGAGAGCGGCGAGCCCCGGATCGTGGACTTCGGTCTCGCGAAGGTCACCGATCCGGATGCCGCGGGCGGCGCGACGCTGACGGTGACGGGCGAGTTCATGGGCACGCTCGCGTACTCGTCGCCGGAGCAGGTGAGCGGGAATCCCGATCTCATCGACATCCGGACCGACGTCTACGCGCTGGGCGTGATTCTGTACGAGATGCTGACCGGTCGCCTCCCGTACGAGGTCACGGGATCGATGGCGGACATCGTGCGGACGATCACCGAGGAGGAGCCGGTGCCGCCGTCGATGCTGGTCCCCGGCATCGATGCGGACCTGGAGATCATCGTCCTCAAGGCGTTGTCGAAGGATCCCGAACGGCGCTACCAGTCGGCCGAGGCGATGGCCGACGATCTCGACCGGTATCGCGCCGGCGCGCCGATCAACGCGCGTCGCGACAGCACGTGGTACGTGTTCAGGAAGACGCTGCGCCGGCATCGGCTGCCGGTGGCGCTCGCGACGCTGGCGATGGTCGTGGTCGTCGGTTTCACGGTGCTGATGACCGTGCAGGCCCGTAGTCTGCGCCGGGAACGGGACCGGGTCGCGGCGACGCTGCGCGAGAGCGACTTCCAGCGCGGCCGCGCGCTGACCGCCGCCGGCAACATCGCGCCCGCCGAGGACCTGCTCTGGCGCGAGTTCCTCACGACGCCCGCGGACGACGTGGACGAGCGGCTGATCGAGCCGAATGCGCCGCCCGCGGCCATCGACGACGGCGGCTCGTCCCACGCGTTCTGGGCCCTCTGGGAATTGCACGCACGCACCCGATGCCTGGCGACCTTCGCCGAGATCCATGCGACGGGTTCCGTCGTGGACGGACCGATCGTGGCCAAGTGGCGCGCGGAGAGCATCATGCAGGGCTCGATGACCGACGCGGCGATGAACATCGTCGACGTTCTGGGCCTGCGCGATCCGGCCCGGGCCGCTCGGATCCCGAACGGAACGTCGGTGGTGTCGGTCGACCTCATCGACGGGATGCGAATCCACGTCCCGGACGCGAACGGATTCGGGACCGAGCGGCTCGTCGGTGCGCCGGTGGCCAGTGATGTCGCGATCGCCCCGGACGGCCTGACGCTCGCGATCGGTGCATACGACGGCACGATCGAGCTCTGGGATCTTCCCTCGCGCACGCGGCGGGAGACATTGCCCCTGCGCGGCGACGGGCCTGCGTTCGTGAGGTTCAGTCCTGACGGTCGCCTGCTCGCCTGGAGTCAGCGCGACCAGGTCGGCCTCTGGGACGTCGACGCCGGTCGGCCGCGAGCGGCTTCGATCGGCATGCCGACGATGCGGGCGCCGTGGTTCAGCGCGGATGGTCGGGTCGTGGTGTTCGCGCGTCAGGAGAACCTCTATCGTTGGGATGCCCCGTTCGACCGCCCGCCGTCCGCCGGCGTGCTGGATCCCCCGTGGATCAGGGCATCCGCGGTGATCCTTGACGCGGCGTTTCCCTCGGACGGCGCCGTGCTGGCCCTCGGCCTCTCCAACAACGTGATCGAACTGCGCGACGTCGCGACGACGAAGCGCATCGGGCTCTTCGCCGCCCACCGGAGCGGAGTGGCCTTCGTCGGGTACCGTCGCGATGACGAGGTGCTCGCCTCCGGCTCCTCGGACGGACAGGTCCGTCTCTGGGACGTCGCCAGGAAGCAGGCCGAGACGACCCGCGACGGCTTCGTCGACGCGATCAACGCGATCGCGTTCAGTCCCGACGGCGCCTCGTTCGCGTGCGTCGATGGCGTGGGCAAGACCATCCGCGTCCTCGACTCGCGTACCTTCGCACAGCGTCTGGAGATCAGCGATGCGCATGGCGACAAGGCCGTCGTCGCCGTCGCGTTCAGTTCGGACGGCGCGACACTCGCCACCGCCGGTCATGATCACATGATCCGGCGCTGGAATGCGAAGACTGGCGCGCGACTCAACGTGCTTGCAGGCCACACCGATTGGGTGCAGACGGTGCAGTTCAGTCCCAAAGGCACCACGCTCGCGTCGGGCGCGTACGACGGCACGGTTCATCTGTGGGATGCCGCGTCGGGGGCGTGCCCCGCTGATCTGGTCTGCACGCCCGGCCGCGTGCCCCAGGTGCGGTTCAATCACAGCGGCACCAGGCTCGCGACCGCCGGAAGCACGCCGCGCATCTGGAACGTTGCCACAGGCGAATGCGAGCACGCGCTGCTGGGCCACACGGAGCAGGTCCGGACGGTCGCGTGGAGTCCGGGCGGGACGTGGCTTGCGACGGGGTCCGACGATCGGAAGATCCGCCTCTGGTCGGCGGAGACCGGGACGTGCATCCGCACGCTCGAGGGTCACACCATGCACCTGTTCGCGCTGGACGTGAGTCCGGACGGGCGCCTGCTCGCGTCGGGCGACCGTGGCGGCGAGGTGCGTCTGTGGGATGTCGCGTCGGGCCGGCACCTGCTGACGCTCACGCCGCCCGGCGAGGCTCAGCCGGCGATCTTCGACGTGGCGTTCAGTCCCGACGGACGCACGCTCATCGCCGCCGGGGACGGTCCGGGTCTGCGGCGGTGGGACCTGACGTACTTCGCGCGGCACATCGCCGGCAACCTCGAGTACCAGATCGGCCGCCTGCCGGCGGAGGCGCGTGACGCGTCCCGCATCGCGGCTCTCCGCGCCTGGGCCATGGCGGTCGACGGCGCGGTTGAGGCCGAGTCGGATGAAGGCGACTGACCGGTCGCATGATTCTTTCGAAGTGATGTGTGA
>JAGQOI010000183.1 GCA_020427625.1 Phycisphaerales bacterium
CTCCGCGCTCACCGACACCGACGGCTCCGAGACGCTCTCCGTCACCATCGCCGGCGTGCCCGCCGGCGCAACGCTCTCCGCCGGCATCGACCACGGTGACGGCACGTGGACGCTGACGCCCGGCGACCTCGCCGGACTCACCATCACGCCCCCCGCCGGAAGCGACGCGAACTTCCAGCTCACCGTCACCGCGACCACCACCGAAGGCGCCAACGGGTCCACCGTCGACGTGACGGACACGATCGACGTCACCGTCGTCGCCGACGCCGACGCGCCGACCCTGACCGTGTTCGACGCGAGCGGCGACGAGGACACGCCGATCGCGCTGAACATCGCCGCCGCGCTCACCGACACCGACGGCTCCGAGACGCTCTCCGTCACCATCGCCGGCGTGCCCGCGGGCGCGACGCTCTCCGCCGGCGTCGATCACGGCGACGGCACCTGGACGCTGACGCCCGGCGACCTCGCCGGACTCACCATCACGCCCCCCGCGAACAGCGACGTCGACTTCCAGCTCACCGTCACCGCGACCGCGACGGAAGCGGCCAACGGCGACGTCGCGACGACCTCGGGGATCATCAACGTCGGCGTCGACGCCGTCCTCGACGGCATCACCCTCGTCGCCAACGACGTCAGCGGTGCGGAGGACGCGTGGATCCCGCTCGACCTCGCCGCGACCCTTGCCGACACCGACGGGTCCGAGTCCGTCACCGTCGTCATCAGCGGCATGCCCGACGGCGCCCGTCTGTCGCACGGCGTCGACCGGGGCGACGGACGGTGGCTCGTCGACGCCGCCGATCTCGACGGCCTGCGCTTCAGGGGCGCGCCGGACTTCAACGGCACCGTGGACCTCGCCATCCACACGACCGTCACGGAAGCGGAGACCGGCGCCGAGCGGACCCGCCAGCGCGAGTTCACGGTCGACGTCGCGGCCGTCAACGACGCGCCGGTCGCGAGCGCGACGAGCGACACGACCGAACAGGACACCGCCCTGCGCACCGTGAACGTCCTCGGCAGCGCCTCCGACGTCGACGGCGACAGACTTCGCGTGGCTTCCTTCGAACAGCCGGAGCACGGCACCGTCCGCTCCAACGGCGACGGCACGTTCACCTACACGCCCCATCCCGACTTCGTGGGCACGGACTCGTTCGAGTACACGATCAGCGACGGCGCGGGCGGCACGGTGACGGCGGTCATGACGATCGAGGTCGAGCGCGGCGCCGATCTGACGACCCCCGAAGGACCCGTCGAACGTCCGGACCTGCGCCACGGCGGACCCGGACCGATCGACTGGTCCGACGCCGTCGACGGACTGTCCGTCCTCGATGCGACGGACGTCGACGGCGTCATGAACGTCGAGATGCCGACCATCGACGTCGACTACGCCTCCGGCGGCGGCGCCCCGGACCTCTCGGCCGGCGGCACGGTCGACGACCTGCTCTTCGGCGCCGAGCCCTTCGAACTCGACTCGGAACTCGTCCCGTCGTCCGAGCAGTACGAGCCCGCCTTCGAGGAGGTGCCGGTCGAGTCGCTCATCGACTACGACCTCGAACTGGTCGACACCGGACGCGACGGCGGCACGCCGGAGGATGACGCGGCGTCGGACCACGATCGCGTGCTGGCCGAACTCGACCGCATGAGCGAGTGGGCCGCCGAACCCGAACTGGCCGAGCAGTTCCGTCGGTCCGGCTTCCTCCCCGCGTTATGGGGCCTCATCCGAAGCATGGCCGGGATGCGACGCGAGGAATCCGACGACGATCGGGCGACGACCCGGACCGATCAGCGGCGCTGATTCCCCATACCGGTCGCGATGGGCTGAACCGGCCTCCGCATCAGGTCGATGAAGTCGACGGGTGCGCCCGGTGACGGCGCCACCCATCGCGTCGGGGGGACCGGCCGGTTCATGCTGCGCGCCGCCGCCTTGAAAGAGGACTCACCGTGTTCGACGACCCACGCCACTCGATCGACGCCGGATCACTCGATCTGCTGCTCGAACTCGAGCAGAACACGCCGGACGCCGTGCGGCGCCAGCGTTCGCACGCCCGGTTCACGGTGCGCTCGCGCATCATCTGCCAGCCCGGCAACGCGAGCGATCGCCTGACGATGAAGATCCAGGGCGTGTCCGGCGATCTCTCCGCCGGCGGGTGCCAGATCCTGTTCCCCGTCCCCCTGCGGGTCGGGGACGTGTACTGGCTCACCTTCGATCGCGAGGTCATCGACCTCGCGCCGGCCTTCGCGCGATGCCTGCGCTGTCGTCTCGTCCGGGAGGACGCCTTCGAGGCGGGATTCGCGTTCTTCACGCCGCTCGCCCTGCCCCAGCAGGTGAAGGAGAACGAACTGCTCTCCTGACCGCGGCGACCGCTCCACCTCTCGACCCCTCCCGGTAGATCCCGTGACGCCTTCCTCCGATCAGACCACGACCGCCGCCGGCTGGACCCCCGAGGCCGCCGGGACGTCCGACATCTACGGTCGCCTGATCGAGATCGGCGGCGACGCGGAATCCCCCGCGTCGTACTACCAACGGTCGTTCCGCGCGATCGCCGAACACTTCCA
>JAGQOI010000184.1 GCA_020427625.1 Phycisphaerales bacterium
ACCCACGGCCCAGAGTTCGCCGGAGGGCGCGATCGCCATGTCGTGGAACCACTCGTGCGAGCCGCCCGAGGCCGGCGTGCTCACCTCCTGCCACGCGACACCGTCGAAGTGCATGATGAACGGGCGCGGGATTCCGTCGATCGTGCCGTTGGTTCCCGCGGCCCAGACGTCGTCGGCGGCGCGGGCGACGACGCCTTCGAGCCGCGCATGACCGTCGTCGATGATCGGCATCTCCGCCGGCGTCCACGACTCGCCGTCCCAGTGCACGGCGTATGGCTGATCGCCGAGCCCGGACACCGGGCATCGTCCGACCGCCCATGCATCGTCGGATGCGATCATCGCGACGCCGTGCAGCGTGCAGCCACCGAGCGGGGCCGGGTTCAGCGTCGTCCATTCCGATCCGTCCCAGTGGGCGAGGAGCGGCGCGAAGACGCCGTTGCCGGGGTTCTCGTATCCGGCCGCCCAGATGTCGTCACTCGCGAGACCATGAATCGCCTCGAACTGCATGCCCCCGAACTGCGCGTTGGGCATGTTCGTCGCGGTCCAGTCCGATCCGTCATAGTGCGCGGCCAGCGTCGCAAAGCCGGCGGGCTGCGTGATGAAGCCGACCACCCACACATCGTCGGGAGCGATCGCGTGCACGGCCCGGGCCGATGACGGCGGCAGACCGGCGGCGCCGTCGTCGATCGACCACGCGCTGCCGTTCCAGTGCAGGAGCAGCGGGCTCGTGAAGGGGCCGAACGTCGAACTGCCGACCGCCCACGCGTCGTCGGGCGCAATGACCGCGACATCGGCGAGCCGGTTGCTCTGGAGCGCGGCATTCGGATTCGGTGTGGGGACGATCGTCCATGCCTCCCCGTCCCAGCGCATCGCCAGCGTGTCCGCCCGGTCGAGCAGCGCGTTCGTCGAGACCCCGACCGCCCAGACGTCCTGCGCCGACGATGCGTCAGCGCCGAAGAGACGGTTCTCGAACGACCCGCCGTTCGGGCTGGGGATGAACTGCCAGGATTCGGCCCCGGCCAGCGGCGCGATCGCGCAGGCGGCCGCGGCGATCATCACCCGGACCGGCGTCGTGAGCGGCTCGGCGTGTCGTCGCGTCGTGATCATGGGGTCGGCTCCTGTCTGCGGGTGTGGATCGGGCGGCGGGCATGGTCCGGTCGTCGGACGTGACGGCGACCGGGTGCCGCCGGGGCGCACGCGACGACGGACCGGGCCTCATCCTGTCGGAGTCGCGCCGGGAGGGCGGTGATACGTGCGCGCGTTCATGAACCGCTCGGCGCGTCGTCCCGGCCGTCGTCGCGGCGGCCCATGCCGGCCGTCGATGCCGCGCGCCGTCGTTGGTCCACTCGTCGGGACGACTCTCCGGCTCCGGCTCGGACCGGTACGGACCTCACCCGCAGGGTCCCCACGCACTGAGGAGCATCGCGAGGTCGGTCGAGTCGACCGTGCCGTCGCCGTTCAGGTCCGCGGGACAGCCCGGGCACGGTCCCCACACCGCCAGCAGCGCCGCGAGATCCGACGATGACACCGTTCCGTCCGCATCGAGATCCGCCGGGCACGGCGCGGGTTCGTCGCAGAGACACATCGGATCGGCCGCGGCCTCATCGGCGCAGAGCTGGTCCCAGGTCACATCGCAGCAGAACGGGTCGTCGGCGCAGATCGACACGCAGCACGCGGCCTCCTCGCAGCCGGGCGACTCGTGCGCCTCGCAGCAGCCGCCCGATCCCGGACACGACGTGGGCGGACCGCAGTCGCAGTCGGGACTGGCCAGCGCGGCTTCGGCGCAGACCTGGTCCCAGTCGACGTCGCAGCAGAACGGATCGATCGCGCACACGGCGCCGCAGCACGTCTCGTCATCGCAGCCCGGCGTCCCGTTCGGCGCGCAGCAGTCGCCGGTGCCGGGACAGTCGTCCGTCGACCCGTCGCAGTCGCAGGCGGGATCGGCGAGCGCGGCGTCCGCGCAGACCTGGTCCCAGTCGACGTCGCAGCAGAACGGGTCGATCGTGCACACCGACGCACAGCACGCGTCGTCGTCGCAGCCGGGCGTACCGTTCGGTCGGCAGCATTCACCGGCGCCGGGACATCCGGCGAACGATGCGGAGGTCACCGACACGGCGACGGCGAGGATCGTGGCGGGTCGACGTCGGGTCCGACCCGGGC
This sequence comes from Phycisphaerales bacterium, assembly GCA_020427625.1. Classification (GTDB taxonomy): domain Bacteria; phylum Planctomycetota; class Phycisphaerae; order Phycisphaerales; family SM1A02; genus JAGQOI01. The sequence goes on from JAGQOI010000184.1 coordinate 2,161, forward strand.
GTGCGTGGTGGTGGTATGAGCGCATGGGTGATGTTCTCCGGTAGGTGTCCTCGATCAGTTGCCGATGACGGCGGAGCCGCTGCCGGGGGTGGTGACGGTGAGCAGCATCGCCTTGTCGCAGACCCAGGATTCACCGTAGGCGTCGGCGTCGATGTACACCGTGCCGCCCTCGATCACGGAGTACAGTCCGCGATACACGTTGCCGAACGGGTTTCCGGGCGTACCGGCGCCGTCGTTCGCGCTGGAGTGGACGTAGACGGGGTTGGGCGGATCGAGATACGGTTGAACGAGGGGATAGACCTCGTCAAGCCGGCCGTAGTCGCCGCGCGGATTGTTCAGGTTGCAGTGCACGTCGCAGTTGCCCATGCCGTTGAGTTCGCACGCGGTGCAACTCAGCAGGCCGCGCACGCTGCCCGACGCGCCGAGGAGCGGCGATCCCGAGGAGCCGGGCTGGGTCAGCCCGACGTTCCAGTCGATCCGGTAGAAGTCGGCATTCGTACATCCGGCGGAGGCGTTGTCGCCGTTGTTGTTGGCCTTCTGGCCGAACGAGACGCGCTTGAAGTCGCCGGCGGGATGGTGGATGCACGTCGCGCTGGCGCCGTTGCTCATGGTGCCGGCGTTCCAACCGAGGAATTCAACGTCGGTGGACGGGAGGAAGTCCTTGTCGAGGACGAGACCGAGCAGGGTCCAGTCGGTGTCGAGATCCCGGACGAGGCGGACGGCCGCGGGCGTCTGGTCGACGTTGGCCCAGCCAACGGGTGCGCCGGAGCAGAAGTTGCAGTCGTTCGTGCAGTCGAGCGTGCCCGCGGCGGGATTGAGTTCGGTGCCGCTGTTGCACGGCGTCGTGCCGCCGACGCCGGGTCGGGACTCGAAGCCCCAGCCGACACTCACCGTGTGGACGTTCGAACCGGTGACGCCGCAGTGCGTCGCGGTCGCGAAGAGGGGCGTGAAGTCCATCGCGCCGCCGGCGCGGGTGAGCATGAAGCCGCTGCAGAAGGTGAGGCTGCCGTCGTTGACGGCCCAGACTGCCGCGACGCCATCCGCCTCGTCCTGCCAGGCCGGGTAGCAGTTCACGTCGCGATGGCAGCACAATGCCGGGGTTCCGACGCCGCCGCCCTGCGGCACGGTATGGAGGTGTCCGACGCCGGTGATGCGGAGCGACGGCGGGGCTGCGCCTTCCATGACGACGCAGAGCCGCACCTCGTCTTCGAAGATGATCGGCGTCCAGACCTCGCCCTCGAGACTCGGATGACTGCTCCCGATCCGACGACGCTCCTGTCCGCTCAGCGACTCGAGGTAGAGCGTCATGCCCGATCGCCAGCCGTGGAGACGCAGGCGAACGCCCCGCGCGCCGGTGGCGCGGAGTTGAAGCGTCCAGGTCGCGCGGCCGTCCGGCAGCAGCGCCCATTCACCGTCCCGGTCCGCACTCAGGTCGATGCCGCGCACGAGCCCGACCTCGAGCGGACCGCCTCCGTGCGGTGCCGCCGCGTGCGCGGGGTCGAGCGGCGGGAGGACGTACGACGGCAGCGGCTGCGCCAGTCGGCGCGTCACCTCGTCGGGCCAGGCGGCGTGGCG
>JAGQOI010000185.1 GCA_020427625.1 Phycisphaerales bacterium
CGAAGGTCGTGTCCGTGGTGATGACCATGCCGTCCGTTGGCACCACGGGCACGCCGGCCTGCGCGGCCGCGCCGGACAGGAGCATCAAGACGGCGATGATGACGGTGCGCATCGTGAGTCCTCCCGCGGGCGCGGGACGGCGCCCGATTCCACTCTATCGCGGCCCCGGCGCGTTCCGTACGCAAATCTCAAGCGATCGCGGTCCGCGGCACGATCAACCCGTTCGGTTCCGGGTGCGATGGGGCGCACAGCCTGCGGACCGGGCGGGTTCACCAACGGAGTCTCAGAGACACAGAGGATGAACCTGGTTGAAGATCGCGATGCGTGGCCGCCCGGTACATCGGTCGCGCCACCGGCGTCATCCGCTCTCGCTGCCTGCACCATCGAGGACCATCCCGACATGCGACCCATACTTCGCTCGCTCGCCGTGGCGACCGCCGTCGCCGCGCTCACGCATCCGGTCGTCGGCGCGCCGGCGCTCGAACCCGTGCGGGTCTCGCTCCTTTCGGTTCGCGACGCGATCGCCGTGCACGGAACGCCGGCGCGCACCGTGACCGTCGGTCCGATCGACCGTCTGCTTGCCGACGTCGATCGCGTCGCGGCGCTGTTGACGATCGGTGATGTGCGCGCCCTTGAGCCGCGCTTCATCGCGTCGGTCGGCGGCGACGGTCTCTGCGCGTTCCCTGCCGAGTTGTACCTGTCGACGGGAGCCGTGCTCGTCAACGACGACGGCGGCACGCAGGTCATCACGTTGTCGGGCACGTCGGGCGCGATGACGTTCCAGGTGCTTTCCGGCACGAGCCAGGGCGCGATCGTCGCGGCGTTCAATCTGTTTCGCGACATGACCGGCATCTCGGCGACGGTGAACGATGTCGACGACGCCCGCATCTCGCTCACTTCGATCGAGTCGCCGCCGAGCGCGTTCGTGTCGGTCGACACCGAGAACAGCGTCGGCGGACCCCTCATCTTCACGAGCGCGACTGAATGGACCGGCGCCTTCGCCGCGACCGACTTCGCCCAGGCGGCGACCCCCGGCGATCTCGACTGCAACGGCGCCGTCAACCCGACGGACCTCGGCATGATGCTCGCGTCGTGGGGATCGTGTCCCGGTTGCGCGGCCGACCTCACGTTCAACGGCATCGTCGACGGCGACGACCTCGCGACGCTGCTCGCGAACTGGGGCGGCGACCCGGAATGAGCGCGCGAGGGGTCTCGAAACCCATCGTTCGTGCGAGGCGCAGCGCCGGCGATCAGTCGTCGTAGGGGTCGGCGTTGATCGTGTCGGGCATGCGGCCGCCCTCCTCCGACCACCACGCGGGACGGGACTGCGGCGAGTCGACGCGATACCGCGCGGTCGGCGGTGCGGTCGAGTAGCCCGGGCCGTCGACGAGATCGACGACGATCATGCGGCTGTCGGCGCTCGGGACGGACTGGGAGTTCCGCAGCGTGCCCGTCGTCTTGCCCTTCGGCCAGATCGCATACCGCATGAGGTCCGGCGACATCACCGGGTCGTCGCCTCGGTTCGACACGAAGTCGAGCGTGAGCTGATGACCGATCGGAATCTCCGCCGTGAAGACCGCTTCGTTCGTGCGCGTGTCCACGATCGTGACGACCTTCGCCTGACGCTCGGTGGAGTAGTACGTCTGAGCCGCGCCCGTGCGCGGCCAGAACCCGCCGTCCGGCGTGTAGCAGCCCGGCATCGTCATCATGCCGACGGCGCCGAGGAACATCGCCAGACCAGTCATCACCACTCGTCGCATCATCGCGTCTCCTGCCAGCCGAACTGGAACGTCGGGTAGTATCGGCCGTTTCCGGACCCGGCACCGACCAAAAACGGCGGGCGCGGGGAACTTCACCTCACTACGAGCCCGCCGACCCGCGGTTCGCCGCCGACCTCGCCATCGATCGTATCGGACATTGCATACCGACACCCGATCCCGCCGACGCCGAGGACCTCCAACCCATGACGAATCGACGAAACACCATATTCGGCGCCCTGGTGCTCCTGGCGGCCATGGCCCGGCACGGCGCGGCCACGCCGCCGGCGCCGCCCGCCGTCGTCGACTGGATCCGCACCCACGCCGCCCCCTTCTCCACCCCCGAGGCCGGACACGGGTTCGACGACCTCCGCGCCTTCGGCGACATGGTCGGCGACGCCCGCATCGTCGGACTCGGCGAGACCACCCACGGCACCCGCGAGATCTTCCAGATGAAGCATCGGCTCCTGGAGTACCTCGTCGTCGAGCACGGCTTCACCGTCTTCGGCCTCGAAGCGAGTCTCCCGGACTGCGTCGCGATCAACGACTACGTCCTGCACGGCCGCGGCGACGCCGAGACCGCCCTGCACGGCCAGGGCTTCTGGACCTGGGACACCGAAGAGGTCCTCGACATGATCCGCTGGATGCGGGCGTACAACGACGATCCCGCGCACGACAGGAAGATCCGATTCTCCGGCTACGACATGCAGTCGCTCCCGCCCGCCCTGTCCGTCGCCCTCGACTACGTCCGCGCGATCGACGCCGCCCGCGCCGACATCCTCGCGGCCGACCTCGACGCGCTGCGCACCGCTGACGCCCGGACCATCGCCAACGTCCCGCCCGAAGGCCGGCGCGCCATGCGCGATGCCGCCGACGGACTCGTCGCGACGTACGACGAACACCGCGACGAATGGATCGCGGCGACGTCGGCCGACGCCTTCGACCTCGCGCGATGGCACGCCGTGATCGTCGGCCAGTACGCCGAGATGCTCGACTCGTCCGTCGTGGGGCACCAGGGCGCCATCGCGACGATGCAGCGCGTCGGCATGGCGTTCGGACCGGCGGGTCTGACGATCCGGACGTATCTCGATCATGTCGACTTCGCCCGGGTCGACGCCTTCGAGCCGCTGCTTGCCGCGGCCGCGGGCGACCTCGACGCGTTCCTCATCGGGTACCAGTCGCGTCTCGATCATGACGCGCGCCAGGCGTATCGCGATCGTGCCGACGCCCTCGTGACGTTGCTCGCCGAGCATCGCGACGAGTACGTCGGGCGCTGGTCGGAGGAGGCCTGGACCGCGGCCGCGCAGGCGGCGGCGACGATGCGGGCGTTCTTCGAGGCGGCGGACGCCTTCGTCGGCATGGGTGCGCTGGACGCCATGCCGAACGTGCGCGATCGCTGCATGGCGGAGAACATCGCGTGGATCCTCGATCGCGAGGGACCGGACGCCCGGATGGTCGTCTGGGCGCACAACGGGCACATCATGGCCCGCCCGTCCGCGCCCGGCACCGGACCGATGGGCGACACGCTGCGGCGCACCTTCGGCGCCGACTACGTACCGGTCGGCTTCCTCTTCGACCGCGGCGGCTTCCAGGCGATCTGGCGACCCGGTCCCGACGAGGCCTGGGACGGCGCGCCGGCGCTGCGCCCGTTCACCGTCGGCGCGTCGGCGCCCGGCACGCACGACGCGGCGTTCGCGGCGACAGGACTCGCCCGCTGCATCGTCGACCTTCGCACCGTCCCGCGCGAGGGCGCGGTGAACGACTGGTTCCGGACGCCCCGCTCGATGCGGACGATCGGCGCGATCTTCTCGCCGGCCGCGGAACGGAACTTCGCGACGCCGGTGGAGCTGGCGAACTGGTTCGACCTCGCGATCTTCTTCGCCGAGACGACCCCCGCCCGTCCGGCGCGGCTCACCCGCGAGCAGTTCGGCATGCCGCCGCGTCGCGACGGCTGAGCGACGTCGCGCATTGCCCGAAGCGCTCGCAGCGAGACGGCGCGTACGGGCCGAGCGTTGGCGAACGAGTCGTCTTCTTCATCCACATCTCGTGCGACGCCGGTCCGGGGCCGGACATGCGCGGCGATGATCGCCGGAGCAACAGGCC
>JAGQOI010000186.1 GCA_020427625.1 Phycisphaerales bacterium
AACCAGTGCGCGACGCGATCGGCGAGGCGCACGATCGGCGGGCGCGTCGACGAGAACGACTGCACGAGGGCCATGAGGCGTCCGACCCGCGTGTCGTCGCCGGTGACGGTCACGTCCATGACGAGCGGCGCGCCGAGGTTGACCGTGCTCGCGTGCAGCAGCGCGCCGACCTCGACCTCGATCGGCCTCGCCTCGCCGGTGAGCAGCGACAGGTCGACGGTGGACCGTCCGTCGAAGACGACGCCGTCGGCGGGAATCGTGTCGCCGGCGCGGATCTCGACGTGATCGCCGGGTCGGAGCGACGCCGACGGCACCTCGCGGATCGAGCCGTCCGGCTGCACCCGTCGCGCGGTGGAGGGCGTGAGGGTGAAGAGGAGTTCGAGCGCGTCCGCGGCCCGGCGCTGCTGGCGATGCTGGATCCATCGTCCGACGAGGAGAAGGAAGATGACCGTCGTGAGCGACTCGAAGTAGACCTCGCCCGCGCCGCGGATCGTGTTCGTCGCGCCCCACGCGATGCCGGCGAGCAGCGCGATCGTGACCGGAACGTCCATGTGCAGACGGCCGGTGCGGAGGCTCGATCGGGCGCCGGTGAGGAACACGCGGCCGGGCCCGAGCATCGCGATCAGCGTGAGACCGAGGCTCGCGACGCGGAACACCAGCGCGAGCGTCGGATCCATCCCGCTGATCCGCGCGCCGTAGAGGGCGAAGGCGATGACCATCGTGTTGGCGGCGCACGCGCCGGCGATGCCGATGCGGATGAGGTGTCGACGGTCCTCGCGCCGACGCGCGTCGCGCAGGGTCGCGGCGCGACGCGGATGCGGCACGTACCCGAGCGAGTCGAGCCCTCGCGCGATGGTCGACAGGGCGACGCGATCCGGGTCCCACGTGATCGTCGCGAGGTGACGACCGATGTCGAGACGGGCCTCGATCACGCCGTCGACGAGATGCGGCAGACGCTCGACGAGCCAGACGCACGCGGCACAGTGCACGCCCTGAAGATGGAACTCGACGACCCGTCGTCCGGAGCCGGCGTCGCGGGTGTGAGCCGGGATGAACGCGTCGTCGTCGAAGACGTCGTAGTCGCGGCCGACGTCGGGCGGCGACTCCGGCCGCGCGTCGTCACGCATCGCGTAGAAGCGTCCGAGCCCGTTCGCGTGAATGGCGTCGAAGACGGTCTCGCATGCGCGGCAGCAGAAGGACGGGTCGCCGTCGTTCGCCGCGCGGAGGGCGGCGGGAACCGGGAGTCCGCAGTGCGCGCAGGACGGGTCCGTCGTCATCGTCGGGGCTGATGGTATCACTCGTCGATCACTCGGGGTTGCAGCACGGCATGGCGCCGGCGTCGAGCGCCTGGACGCGGGCGATCGCGTCGGCGTCGGTGGGTTCGAGGGTCGTCGCGGCGAGGGCGGGCACGTTGAAGCGTCCGGCGAGGGCGACGACGCCGACGAGGACGAGGGCGGCGGCGGTGACCGTGGGCACGTGTCGGCGCAGGGGTCCGGCGAGGCGCTGGACGCCGACGCCGAGCCCGACGAGCACCGGCACGGTACCGAGCCAGAACACGGCCATCGTGAGTGCGCCGAGCGGGGCGGAGCCGGTCCCGGCGGCGGTGATCGCGAACGCGTACAGCCATCCGCACGGCAGGAGCGTCGTGAGCAGCCCGATCGTGAGCGCCCGCGTCGCGGGCCGACGGCGCATCGCGAACGCGTGCCCGCGCTGGAACAGGCGCCCCAGCGGCGCCGGCACGCC
>JAGQOI010000187.1 GCA_020427625.1 Phycisphaerales bacterium
ATCTCGACCGATCAGTTCGCGGCTCCGGATCTTCGTGACGACGCCGTCACGGCGCGCTACTTCGGCGTCCGTCCGTGCCGTCGCGGCGGGCCCCGCATCGAGACGGAGATCGTCCGCGGGCGCCCGATCGTGCATCAGTACGGACACGGCGGCGCCGGCGTGACGTTGTCGTGGGGATCGGCGGTCGAGGCGGCCGCTCTCGTCGGCGCGATCGTCGCGCCGCCCGGTCCGGTCGCGATCGCGGGGTCCGGCGTGATCGGCCTGTCGACCGCGGCCGCGCTGACGGAGCGGGGGTACGACGTCACGATCCACGCCCGCGCGATGCCGCCGGGAACGACGTCGGACGTTGCCGCGGCGATGTGGTGGCCGGTCGCGACGGCCCGGGGCGAGACGTCGGCGTCGCACGCGCGGTTCGACCGCATCGTGATCGAGTCCTGGCGTCGCTTCGGCGCGATGGACGCGGAGCGCTACGGGATCGCGCGCCTGCCCGTCTTCGAGACGCCCGACGTCACGCAGATGATGCACGACCTGCCCGACGAGATCCTCCGCGCGTCGCGCACGACGACGGTGGACCGCATTCCCGTGCCCGGCCTGTCGGTCGGCGCGCGGCGCTTCGAGACGTACCGCATCGACATGTCGCGCTACCTGCCGGCGCTGCTCGACGATCTCCGCGCCCGCGGCGTGCGGTGGGTCGAGCGCTCGTTCGACACGCTCGACGACCTCGCGACCCTCGATGCGCCCGTCGTCGTGAACTGCCTCGGCCTCGACGCCGGGCGCGTCGGCGCGGACGACGCCGTGTTCGGCGTGCGCGGCGCGCTCGTCCGCCTCGCCGCGCAGCCCGGCGTGCGCTACATGATGCAGTTCGGTGAGTCCTACCTCATCCCGCGCGAGGGCGGCGTCGTGCTCGGCGGCACGTGGGACGTCCTCACGCCGGCGACGATCGACGAGCCGCCGGCGCCCGCGGCGTACGACGGCATCCTCGCCGCGCACCGGCGCTTCTTCGGCGCCGGCGCCGCGACACCGTCCGCGTGAGCGCCGGCCGCGCGTCGGGATCCTACTGTCCGTATTCGTCGCGATAGTCGGCCATGGCGGCGGCGACGACCTTCGCGGCATGGTCGTGGTCGTACACGCCTTCGACCGTGATGCGGGCGGGCGTTCCCGCGACGAGCTTGTACGTGCTGAAGTAGTGCGTGAGGCGGCTCACGAGCACATCGGGGATGGCGGTGATCGAGTTCACGGTGCTCCATACCGCGTCGTTGTGGAGCACGGCGACGATCTTGTCGTCGGCCTCGCCGCCGTCGAGGATGCGGATCCCGCCGACGACGCGGGCGTTGAGGATCACCTCGGCGCGGGTGATCGGACGCTCGCTGAGGACGCAGATGTCGAGCGGATCCCCGTCGCCGCGACTCGACCCCTCCGACAGACCCGCGACCCGCTGCCCGCACAGCGTGCGCGGGATGAACCCGTAGAGCGTCGGCGGCAACGACGAACTCGGCTGCGGCCGGTCGACGCGCAGGTACCCGGTCGTCTTGTCGATCTCGTACTTCACCCAGTCGAACGGCGTCAACTCGATGTACGCATGGACGATCCGCGGCGGCTCGGGACCGATCTCGAGCCCGTGCCAGGGGTGCGGACGAAACCGGTAGAACGGGGGCGGAAAACTCACGCGTCGATTCCGAATGACCGATCGGACGCCGGCGACGTTCGCGGCGAATCGGGAATCCTATCCGATCCGAGCCGCCGCAGGCGGTCCGCCGGGCTCGTTAGAATCCAGTCCATGGACGCCGTCCCACCCACCGCGCCGACTCCGACGCCCACGCCCACGCCTCCGCCCCCATGCTCCGCCTGCGGCGCCCCGGTGGTCGCCCACGTCTGCGCGGCGTGCGGGCACACCGAGCATCCCGACGGCGAATCGATGTTGCCGGAATGCCCGCAGTGCGGATACTCGCTCATCGGCCTGCCGTCGCCCGGACAATGCCCGGAGTGCGGCTTCGGGTTCGACGAGCGCACCTTCACCCTGCGCGGCGTCCCGCGCGGGATGCGGATGATGTCGCCGTGGCGCGCGCTGTGCTGGATCCTGATCGCCGTCGTCGGCTGGTTCGCACTCCAGATCGGCGTGATGCTGACCATGGCGCTCGGCGCGGCCGGCTTCGGCATCGCGACGATCCTCGTCATCGCCGTGCTCGCCGGTGCGGGCCTGCTCATCATGACGAGCCGTCGCGAACGCAGCGGCGTCCACACGTTCGCGTTCACGCCGCTCGGCTTCGGACCGATCGACCCCGAGACCGGCCGCCTCGACGCCCACTTCACGACCTGGGACCGGGTCCACGACGTCGACGCCGACGTCCTCGGGCCCCACTTCACCCGCCTCCGGCTCGGCACGCGCACGATGCACGGCGCCTTCGTCGTCGAGGGCTTCGACTGCGGCGTGCGCTGCGCGCAGGAGCGCGTGCCGGAACTCGTCGCGATCATCGAGTCCCGGATCGCCGAGGCGCACGCGAACGCCGTCGCCGCGCATCCGCCCACGCGCCCGTCGTGATCGAGCGGTCAGCGCGGGTTGTAGGTCGCCGAACCGAATCCGAGCATCGGGTAGAAGATGAACGGCAGGAAGATCAGACCGATCGTCCAGCCGACGCCCTTGCCGAAGTTCTGCGCGATGCCGTGCGGAATGAGGATGCCCGGAATGATGCTCACGATCGGGATGATGAGCAGGATGATCCACCAGATCGGCTTGCCCGCGACCTGGATGAGCACGATCACGTTGTAGATCGGAATGATCGCCGCCCAGCCGGGCTGGCCCGCCTTCTCGAACACCTTCCACAGCCCGACGATCACGACCACCAGGATCGCGAGCCAGATCACCAGGAACACGCCGCCCGTCAGAGCCCCCGCCGCGTTGTTGTTCTGCGCCAGCATCATCTGCACCGTCGACATCATGGAATCGTCTCCTGAAGAAGTGGAGGTGTGAGCGTGGCCGGCAGATCCCCCCGCCGGTACCGGGCAGATCGTACCCACGACCCGTCCGCAACGCGAACAGACCGACCGCCGCTACAATCGCGGCCGACCCCGAGGACCACCATGGACCACCGCACCAAGCTCCACATGCTCGTCTCGATCGCGATGGCCGACGGCGAACTCCACGACCGCGAGCGCAGTCTCCTGCTCCGGTACTGCGAGAAGCTCCGCCTCCCGGCGACCGAACTCCTCTCGATGATCGAGACCCCGTCGACGCTGCGGAAGGACCAGATTCCGGCCGATCCCGAGTCCTGTCGCACGGTCTACCGCGACCTCGTGCTCGTCTCCGTCGCCGACGGCAAACTCACCGCCGAAGAATCGCGACTCCTCGAACTCGCCGGCGCCATGCTCGGACTCGATGTCGACACCATGGACGCCATCCTCGTCGAGGTGCTCGGCGCCTGACCCCGTGCCCGCCCGCGCACGCCCCGCCGCCCATGACCACCGCATCCCC
>JAGQOI010000188.1 GCA_020427625.1 Phycisphaerales bacterium
GATGGCGATGTACGACGCGATCGTCGCCAGCGAGATCGGTCAGATGGAGAACATCGAGGACATGCAGGCCGATCCGATGGCGATGATGAAGGCGATGAACATCATCCGGAATGCCTGGAAGAAGAACAACCTCGAGTTCATCAAGACCGCCGGCGAACTCGTCGAACTGAACCGCCGCACGCACCGCCAGCTCGCGTCCGTGCTCCAGCGCGACAGCGCCCGCGCGCTTCGACGCGCGTTCCACCGCAAGGCCTACCGGCGCGTCGCGACGGGCAACGACTTCGCCGATCGCCAGTTCGAACGCGTGCTGAAGCACGCCGACGACATGAGCCCCGACATCGTCGAGGCCGTCCGACTCGCCTTCGATCGCTTCGACGACGTCGAACAGCGACTCTCCGCCGAGATGTGCGATGAACTCGATGCGATCCGACGCAGCCGACGCGAGGCGCCGTTCGACCAGATGTTCCAACCCGTCTCGCAGGACAAGTTCAACGCGGTGCGGGAACGACGCGACGAAGTGAGCCGCGCGGCCATCGAGGAACTCTCGCTCCTGCTCGGCGACGAACGCTTCGCGGCCCTGGTCGGCGAGGACGACGGCGCGGCAGCGCCCATGGCGCTGGGGAACGTGACGCTCAGCAGCGACGCCGGCGGGACGGTGGCCGTGAGCGTGAGCGCGGCCGAGATGCCCGGCACGCCGCGCAGCAGCCGGGACGGCGGATCGGACGACTACCTGCCGCCCCCGATTCGTGCCGCGACGCTCGATCGGTACCTCCGGGACCTCGGCGCGACCGCCGACCAGGCGGCGATCGCCGGCATGCTGCACGAGGACTACCTCGCCGCGTGGGACCAGGTCGAGCAGACCGACGTCGCCGCGATGAAGGCGGCCCAGGCGTCGATCTGGAGCGACGAGGGCGGCGATCGCGAGTCCAGGATCGAGGCCGCGGACACGCTGCGTCGGCGGGCGCTCGACGCGATGCTCGCCCTCGACGCCCGCCTGTTCAACGATCTCGGCGCGACGGTGCTCGACGCGGCTCAACTTCCGCGCCTCGAGCGCATCCGCCTGCGCCGCGAACGGATCGTCTACAACCGCTCCGACCAGTCGTCGAACATGTTCGGCGGCGGCACGCGGGAGGGCGATCTCGACCTGTCCGTGCTCGTCGACGAGATCGTCGCCGATGCGAGTCGCACCCCCGCCGACGACCTGCTCGCCGAGTACGAGCGCGACGTGCACGCCCACATCATCGCGCGGTACCAGCAGCGACTCGCGTTCTCGAAGATGAACGTGATGCTCACCGCCCGCATGCAGCGCGAGCAGGGCGTGAACTACTGGCAGGAGATCCAGCCCGGCCTCCGCAAGGTCCGCGAGGCCGGCGACGCGATCGCCGCCCTGAACCGGTCGTACGCGCCGCGCATCACCGCGGCTCTGCCGGCCGAGAGTGCCCGGCTGTTCCGCGAGCAGTACAAGCGTCGCGCGTTCCCGGGCATCTACGAGGAACGGAACATCGCCCGCCAGCGCTTCGACGACGTGTCGCGTCTCGATCTGTCCGTGCCGCAGCGTCGACGGCTCGAGGCGATGGAGGCCGAGTTTGAGGCGAAGTACGATGCCGCGTGCGACAAACTCGTCGAACTCGCGATGGTCGACTCCGGCTTCCCCATGTCGGAGAACCCCGAGGAGTGGAACGACTGGCAGGATCGACAGGTCGTGCGCCAGCGCCTCAACTTCGAACGCGAGGAACTCGGACAGGCCGCGGTCCTGCGACTGCGGACCCTGCTCGACGAACAGCAGCGCAGTCTCGTGAACATGGATGTCATCGACCATCGCGACAGCCCGTGGGACTGACCCGATCAGGTCGGCGTCGACGCCTGTCGTCGAGAAAGTCGATGGAATCGGAGATTCGGCCGTTGCGCCGATCCGTGCGCGACGACTGGCATCGTGCCGATGGATGTGCACCCGCCCGCCGCCCGGGCGGGGGTGCGACCACGGTCCCGCGACGGTCGATGACCGTTCGTGGGCGAGCCGTATCCGCGGGTGCCAGGGGGC
>JAGQOI010000189.1 GCA_020427625.1 Phycisphaerales bacterium
ACTCCGCGAGCAGCGCGGCGAGGTCGGCGCTGTTGACGAATCCATCCTCGTTCAGGTCGGCCGGACAGCACGAACCGGAGCATTGACCCCACGCGGCGAGAAGCTGACTCAGATCCGCAGGACCAACCTGCCCGTCTCCGTCGAGGTCCGGCGACGGAAGTCGCCGGATCTGCAGGACGTTGTTCGCCAGGCGCAGACTGACGTAGAGCGTGCCGCACTCGCCGACCGCCAGATCATCGGCACCCACCATGCCCGATCCGATCGGCGTCGCGACGCCCGACGCGCTCACGCGGTACAACACGCCCGACGCCCGTTCCAGGGCGAGCAAGTCGGATCCGAGCCCGCCCCCCGCTGCGAACTCGATCGATGCACGCCCGGAGAACTGCGCAAACGCAGGATCGATGAGCGTGCCGTCCGCGGCATTGATGCGCACGGTCCCCGACGCCGTCGACGTCACGATTCGACCGTCCGGCGCCAACGTCAGATAGACCGGGCCGCTTCCGGTCGCGAACAGCGGCGTCGGCGTCGCGCCCGATTCCGACGCGAAGGCCATGTTCATGTTGAACGACACGAACAACAGACGGCCCGATGAATCGATCTTCAACTCCGAGATGTTGCCGTACGCCGGCGCCTCGAACAGCGTGACGACCGTGCCGTCCGGGTGAATCGAGGTCACACGACCGGGACCGAGATCCGTGACCAAGCCTCCGACGAGAACCGAGTTCGCAATGCCGCTCACGGCACCCGTCGTGTCCACGACCAACGCATCCGGATCGAGAATCGGAACCTGACCGATCCCGCTCCACTCGCCGTCGGACGTGATCCTCGATACGAAGGTCGCCGTGATGCTGCCCGAAGGATCGTCGTCGCGGCCGGCGTACAGAACACCATCGGCACCAAACGCGAGCAGATTGGGAGATGGCGGCGTCGCGTACGTCTCGACGATGAACCCGGGAACGCTCTGCCCGGTCGCGCGCATGCTCAGTGAGCCGGCCAGCATCGCCGTGACCGCGATCGCGAGGCGAGAGCGAAACCGCCTGTGAATCATCATCCGTGCCTTCCTCCCGACGGCCGCCTGGACGATCGCGCGGCTCATCGCCAGGTCGAGCCATCCATTCTGAAGACCGTTCACCGAACTTCCGTCATCCAAACACCGACCGAACATTCGTCGGTTGCGCTCACCCGCCTCGCAGATCAGGATTCCGGTTCATGCGCCTCGAGGCGACGCCGCCGACCTCATTCATCACCGCGATCTGACTGCCCGTCTGCGCGACCGTCTTCCCCTGCCATCAGATGAACGCAGAGAATCCGTCGACAACAGGAAGCAACGAGACCGACCGTGCCGAGGCGCAACGAAATCCGGCGATCGGCCGGAACTGTCCCGCGCGACGACCGATCCCGCTCCCCTCGAATACCATCTCACACACGTCGACCGCGATGCGTGGGAACACCCGTCGACCCCGACGACCGATCGCGCCACCGCCGCCGAAACGGAGATTCCATGCCCAAGCGCCCGATGCACGCCGAAGACCTCTGGACCGTCCCGCGCGTCGGCACCGCGGCTCCATCTCCCGACGGCGCCCGACTCGTCGTGCCCGTCACCACGCCGTCCCTCGACGATAACACGACCACCACCCGACTCTGGCTCGTGCCCGCCGACGCCGCCGGCGCGGGCGACGGCCGACGCGACGATCCCGCGCGATGCCTCACGCCGTCCGGCGCCTCCAGCACCAACCCG
>JAGQOI010000190.1 GCA_020427625.1 Phycisphaerales bacterium
GACGCGAAGGCGTCCGACCACGACGGTTCGCACGGCGGTGCCTCGACGGGAGCGGCGGTGGCCGCGGCGGTGATGATGGTGAAGGGAAGGGACGCGAGTCCGGCCAGACGGCGTGTGCGCATGTGACGAATCCGAAGAGGTGCGGCACACGGTCGGCGATGGTCGTCGCGGCGTGGAGAGCGGCTGCCTGCGGATCGACCCTGTTCATGCCAGTCTAGCGGCTCGTCCGATGGTGGGAAGGACGAAGTTGGGCATTGGCCGAGGTCGATCCGGCCGGTCCGGGGGTGCCGATGGCGGTATACTCCCGAACGATGATTCGAGGACGATGCTGATGTCCCAGATCTCGACGACGACCTCGACGCCCGGCGACGCGATCGAAGTGACGCCGCGCGCGAAGAAGGGCGTGCCCGAGGGCCTCTGGATCCGCTGTCCGGAGTGCGCCGCGATCCTCTTCCGCAAGTCGGTCGAGAACAACCTGTGGGTGTGCCCGGAGTGCCAGTATCACTTCCGGATCTCGGCCGCGGTCCGGGTGCAGCAGCTCTGCGACACCGGCACCTTCGAGCCGTTCGACGAGGACCTCGCGCCGACCGATCCGCTCACGTTCACCGACCTCAAGCCCTACGCCGCCCGCCTCCTCGCCGCCCAGCGCAAGACGGGTCAGCTCGACGGCGTGCTCACCGGACTCGGGTTCATCAAGGGTCGGCGCGTCATCGCGGCCTGCATGGACTTCACGTTTCTCGGCGGCTCGATGGGATCCGTCATCGGGGAGAAGCTCGCGCGGGCGATCGAAGCCGCCGGCGCCCGCGACCTGCCGCTCGTCGTCGTGAGCTGCTCCGGCGGCGCGCGGATGATGGAATCCGGGTTCTCGCTCATGCAGATGGCGAAGACCGCCGCCGCCCTGGCGCGGTTCGACGAGCAGGGCGGGCTGTTCATCTCCGTGCTCACGGATCCGACGACGGGCGGCGTGACGGCGTCGTTCGCGATGCTCGGCGACGTCATCATCGCCGAGCCGCGGGCGCTCATCGGCTTCGCCGGTCCCCGGGTCATTCAGCAGACGATCCGCCAGGAGCTTCCCGAGGGCTTCCAGCGCTCGGAATTCCTCCAGCACTGCGGGTTCGTGGACTGCGTCGTCCCGCGCGGCGAGCTGAAGAACGAGATCAGCCGCATCATCGACTATGCCGGGAAGTAAGGTCCGCGCCGACGGTTCGGAGGTCGGAACGCGCGGCTGGGTCGCGACGTTCGCGTGGTCGATCGCCGGCGCCGTCCTGTTCATCCTCGCGTTCCCGCCGCACGCGCTCTGGCCGCTCGCGTTCATCGCGCCGGCGCCGACCGTCTGGGCCGCGATCCGCGCGACGACGACCCGCCAGGCGCTCGTCGGCGTCGGTGTGCCGCAGTTCGCGATGAACCTGTGGCTCGTGCACTGGACGATCCCGGTGACGGTCGTGGGATATCCGCTGTTCGCGCTGTACTTCACCGCGTACGTGATGCTTGCCGCGTGGCTGCTTCGTCGCACCGATCGTCACCCGCGCCTCGGCCGCCTGCCGCTCGCCGTCACCGTGCCGCTCGTCTGGGTCGGCATCGAGGCGATTCGGGCGGCGCTCGTGCTCGGGGGGATTCCGTGGTTCCTGCTCGGGCATGCGGTCGTCGAAGCGCCGGTGCTGGCGCAGGCCGCGGACCTCGGGGGGACGTTTCTCGTGAGCGTCATCGTCGCGACCGTCGCGGGTGCCGCGCTGGACGTGGCGCGGTGTCGGATCGGTCGGTCGACGGTGCGGCGAGCGGTGCTGGTGTCGGCGTCGGTGGTGGCGGTGCAGGCGTCGAACCTCGGGTACGGGTTCTGGCGGGTCGGTCAGACCGGCGGCCTGACGCCGGGCCCGACGCTGCTCGCGATCCAGACGAACCTCCCGCAGAGCAACAAGATGACGTCCACCGCCGACCAGAAGGTCGAGGAACTGCGGGCGTTCGTCATGCAGACCGTGGATGCGTTCGAGCGGGCGTTGGAGGCCGGGCGGACGGTCGATCTCGTCGTCTGGCCGGAGACGATGGTGCCCGGCCTCGGCTTCGAACCGGACATCGCCCGCGCGGCGACGGCGGAGGGCTACGACCTCATCTCGTTCTTTCCCGAACAGGTGCTCGCGCTGAGCGACGCGATGCGCACGCCGATGCTCGTCGGCAGTGCCGCGTACGTCGGTACGCGCTTCGGCGAGACGATCGAATGGGATCGCCAGTACAACGCGGCGTACCTGATCGACGGCGCCGGCGTCCGGGCCCGGTACGACAAGGTCTTCCTCACGCCGTTCGGCGAGACCATGCCCGTCATCTCCCGTTTCGAGTGGCTTGAACAGCGCCTCCTCGCCCTGGGGGCGTCGGGCATGCGGTTCGATCTGAGCGCGGCCGACGAGGTCACGGTCATGTCGGTGCCGTTCGGCGGACGGGACCTCGTCATCGGCACGCCGATCTGCTTCGAGGCGTCGCCGAGCTGGGTCTGCCGGCAGATGATCTACGCCGACGGCCGGAAGCGGGGGGACCTCCTCGTGAACCTCAGCAACGACGGCTGGTTCGGGGATGACGACGGTGCGCGCGAACGCATGGCGCAGATCTCGCGTATCCGATGCATCGAGAATCGCGTGCCCATGGTTCGGGCCGTGAACACCGGTCTGTCCGTCGGCATCGACTCCCGTGGTTTTCTGGTCGACGTCATCGGGCCGGGCCGATACGGACAGGGCCGCGCCGCCGGTGCCGTGCTGGCGCCGGTCACGCTCGATGCGCGATCGACGCTGTTCGGTCGCACCGGCGATCTCGTCGGGATCGGGCTGTCGTGCCTCGCGTCGATCCTCGCCATCCTCACCTTCCGCACCCCCGCCCCCACGATCGGCCGGAGGACCTCATGACCCATCGCACCCGACTGCTCCTCGCCGCCTCCGTCACGCTCGCGACGCTCCTCGCGGGATGTCGGGCGGACCGTCCGACGGTGGACGCCGGTGAGCCCTGGAGCACGAAGCACCTCTCGTCGGCGACCGGTCCGTCCAACCTCGCGACGACGCTCAACGTGTCGACCATCGCGGCGCCGAGGACCGGGTCGATTCCCGCGGCCTATCGGGAGGCGGCCGTCGACATCCTCCGGCAGGCGCTCGACTCGCCGACGGCGCAGCTTCGCGCGAACGCCATCGAAGCCCTCGAACTCGCGCCGGGCGAGGCGGAGACGGCCGCCGCGCGCGGCCTGGTCGATGACAACCGCGGCGTTCGGTTCGTCGCCGCGATGACCATCGGTCGTCTGCGTCTCGTCGACATGGTGCATCTCGTCGAGCCGCTGCTCGACGACTCGTCGGATTCGGTTCGGGCGTCGGCGATCTTCGCGCTGCGTCAGTGCGGTCGGGCGCCGAACATGGCGCCGCTCGCGTCGATGATCCTGAGCGATGATCCGGAGGTCCGCGCGAATGCCGCGCTCGTGCTCGGGGAGATGGGCATGCCGTCGGCGGTCGGGATGATCCGCGAGTCGCTGGGTCGCGGCCTTCGGCTCGTGTCGCCGGCGCGGGTCCGTCTCGTCGAGTTGCAGATGGCCGAGGCGCTCGTGCTGCTGGGCGAGGTCCAGGAGATCGAGGTGATCCGGGCGGCCCTGTTCTCCCCGGGCGAGCAGGGGGAGGTCACGGCCCTGGCGTGCCTGATGTGCGGGCGTCTCCGGGACGGGCGGGCGGTGCCGAACCTGGAGCGGCTGGCCTTCTCGGAGGAATCCCGCGGGCAGCCGACGGAGGTTCGCCTGGCGGCGATCCAGGCGCTGGCGATGATCGTCGCCTCGCCGGTCCCGCCGGCGGTCCCGTCGCGGGAGCTGTCGAACGGGATGTTCCAGATCCGGGCCCAGGCGGCGCTGGCGCTGGGGGAAATCGGGGATCCGACGCTCCTGCCGGTGCTCGCGAGGCACCTCGGGGACGAGAGCGGGATCGTCCAGGTCTCGGCGGCGCGGGCGATTCTGCAGATTGATGCCCGCCGATCGCGATAGCGGCCGCAACCGTCGTCGGGATTGACACGGATCTTCGGTCGATGTACAAGGCACCGTCCCTTCGGGTGCCGCCCGAGGCACCCGCGGACGTGCGTCGCCTGCCCGGACGTACGTCGTGCACCGGCATGGGGGGATCGGCGGTTTCGATCGTCGGTCCGTCCGCGGCGGTGCAGGTGATGCCTGACGCGCCTCGCGTGACGGGCAGTCCGCTCCGACGCGGTGCGGATTGCCGTCGCAAGACTGGTTTCTTCACGACCGTTCGAGGATCCCGACCGTGCATGTTCTGACGAAGATCTTCATCGTGCTTGTCTCTCTGCTCGCGGTGTTCCTGGTTCCGCTCGTCGTGGTCTATGCCCACAACGAGGACAGCTACCGGGCCCGGTACGACCAGGCCGTGTCGCGCTCGAATGCGCAGGAGGCACAGCTCAAGTCGACCATTGCCGAGACCGAATCGGCGATCGCGCAGGCGAACCAGAAGAACAGCGCCTTGGACCAGCAGATCTCGGATCTGCGGAAGCAGCGCGACGGCCTGGAGGCGGGCGTTCTGGAGCTGAAGGCCGAACTGGCCGCGGCCAAGAACATGCAGGGCCAGATCAACGTCCAGCTCGCGAAGCTGGCCGCGTCGTCCGAGGCGGGTCAGCGTCTGACGGAGACGCTCGTCGCGGACCTCAAGATGATCCGAAGCGAGGCGCTGGAGAACGAGCGTCGCGTCGTGGACCTTGAGGACACGGTTCGTGATGTGAATTCGCAGTTGGAGGTCGCCAACGCCGCCCGGCGTGCCGCCCTCGAGGAGCTCACGCGACTCCAGGAGCAGAGCGCGACGGCCCAGCAGACGATCAGCCGCTACGTGCAGATCTACGGCGAACTCGAAGGCGCCGTCGTCGCCGGCCGCGTCGGCGAGGGCATCGCACCGGACCGCAACCTGGTCGCGACGGTCATCAACGTCCGCCGGAACTCCGACATGGTGCTTGCCGAGATCAACGTCGGGGCCCGGGACGGCGTGAAGGCGAACTGGGAGATGATCATCAGCGACGGTCAGGGCAACTTCGTCGGCAACCTGCGGATCCTCGACGTCGACATCAACCAGTCGACCGGCGTCATCACGCTGGAGAATCCGAGCACCCGCGGCCTCGTCGAGGTCGGTCATACGGCCTACGCGAAGAAGGGCCACGATTGATCCATCGCCTCGACCACTCCGCGACGGCTCGGGCCGTCCCGGGGGAAGGAGTCCGTTCATGAGCCAGTTCAATGCCCCGGTTCGTCGAAGCGGCGGCGAGGTCAACGTCTACACCGGTCTGCTCGTCGTCGCGTTCCTCGTGCTCGGATCCGGCGTGTTCCTGCTGGCGAGCCGGAACATGACGCACAGCGCGTCCGGTGCGAACGCCAACGACGGCGGCCCGTTCAAGATCGTCCAGGCCCGCTGAGGCCCGACGCGGTCGTCCGTCGATTGCGCGGCGTCGAATGCATCACTCGTGCGGCCTCGATCCTCCGGATCGAGGCCGTGTTCGTCGCGGGAGCACCGCACACGATCCGAGGAAGTCCGTATCATTTGGGGCAGGATCGGCGAAATGGTCGATTCTAGGGTTGGTGCAGCGCGTCGTTCACGCGCCGCGCCGTGGGCATGGCCGCGTCCACTGACGCACTGATCATCGGAGACGCCGTGGGTATTCTGGATACCGTGCTGAGTTGGTTCAGCGTGGACATGGGCATCGACCTCGGGACCTGCAACACGCTGGTCTGCGTCCGCGGCGAGGGCATCGTCCTCAACGAGCCGTCCGTCGTCGCCGTCAAGCGGGGCACGAACCGTGTCCTCAACAACGGCAACGCCGTCGGCTGGTCGGCCAAGGAGATGCTCGGCAAGACGCCCGGCTCGATCACCGCGATCCGTCCGCTCAAGGACGGCGTCATCAGCGACTTCGAGATCACCGAGGCGATGCTGAAGTACTTCATCCAGAAGGTGAACGGACGCAGCAAGGTGTTCGGCCCCCGAGTCGTCATCGCCATCCCCTCCGGCATCACCCCGGTCGAGACGCGCGCCGTGCTCGAGTCCGCCGAACGCGCCGGAGCCCGACGCGTCTACCTCGTCGAGGAACCCATGGCCGCCGGCATCGGCGCCGGACTGCCCATCGTCGAGCCGACCGCCTCGATGATCGTCGACATCGGCGGCGGCACGACCGAGGTCGCCATCATGTCCCTCGCCGACATCGCCGTCTGCGAGTCCGTCCGCGTCGCCGGCGATGACATGGACGAGGCGATCATCAACCACATGAAGAAGACCTACAACCTCACCATCGGCGAGCAGACCGCGGAACGACTCAAGATCGAGATCGGATCCGCCGCCCCCGTCGATGAGCCCCGCAGCATCGATGTCCGCGGACGCGACATGATCTCCGGACTCCCCCGCAAGACCTCCGTCACCAGCGAGGAGATCCGCGAGGCGCTCCAGGAACCCGTCAGCGCCATCATCGACACCGTCATGCGCACGCTCGAGAAGGCCGAGCCGGAACTCGCGGCCGACCTCGTCGACAACGGCATCACCCTCGCCGGAGGCGGCGCCCTCCTCCGCGGGATCGACATCGTCCTCTCCAACGCGACCGGACTCGACGTCCGCATCGCCGATGATCCCCTGACCTGCGTCGCCCGCGGCACGAGCATCTACCTCGAGAACCTCGAGGAATGGAAGTCGACCATGGAGTCCGACCTCGACGAGTAGACGCCGCGACGACCTCCACGAATGAGCCGCGGCTTCGGCCGCAGGCGGTGAACGCCCGGCCGACGCATGCGAAGTTTCTTCTCCAGTTCGAAGCCTTCCTTCGCCGCGGCATTGCTGCTGACCTTCGTCGTCGCTCTCCTTCCATCCGACTGGATGCGCTGGACGAACGGCGTCTGGAACGCCGTCGACGTCCTCGTCGCGCCCTTCGGACAGGCCGCGACCCAGTTGCGGGTGTGGATCCGCGGCGAGCCGACCGTCCGCGTGCCGCCGGGCACGGACGTCCACGAGCGACTCGTCCAGCTTGAGGAGGAGGCCGCGACGGCGCTCATGCTGCACGCCCGCGAGAAGCTCCGCGTGAAGCAGCTCGAAGCGCGACTGGCCGAACTCGAAGGCGTCCGCCGCGCCGATCCCGACGCGAACACGCGGCTCATCGCCGCCGACATCACGGGGCGCTCGCCGCTGCTCCCGCACGGCACGATCGACCTCAACGTCGGGTCGCGCCTCGGCGTCGCGGTCGGCGACGTCGCCGTCTCCGCCGGCGCCGACCTCGTCGGGCGCCTCTCGGAGGTCGGGCGCGTCCGCAGCACCCTGCTGCTCGCGACGAACGCCGCGACGGGCCCGATCGAGGGCTACGTGCTGCCGCGCGACGATCTTTCGGCGCCGATCACGACCCGAGCGTTCATCCAGGCGACGCCGACCGGGACGGGGACGTGGGAGGCGGACGTCGAGAGCGTGATCGTCGTGTCGCCCGGCGACGTCGTGCGTCTCGCCGACCGGCGCTGGTCCGAGACCGCCCAGGGTCTGATCGTCGGCGAGATCGTCTCCGTCGCGCCCAAGGACCAGCAGCCGCTCCGCAATCGCATCATCATCCGGCCCCGCATCGATGCGCGACAACTCGCGATCGTCACCGTCAAGGTGCACGAGCAGGTCGGCGATGAAGGCGGCACGCCATGAGGTGGTCGGTCTTCATCGTCTTCGCCTTCGTCGCCTTCGTCTTCGACGTGAGCCTTGCCGGCCTGTTCGCCGTCGGTCGCGACGCGGCCTTCGAGCCCAGCATCATCGCGTGTCTCGCGGTGTTCATCGCGCTGTTCGCGTCGCGCATGTCCGCCCTCTGGGCGTGCTGGATCCTCGGCATGCTCGTCGACCTCAGTCACGGCGTCGGCCTGCCCGACGCGACGACCATCCGCATCCTCGGCCCGCACGCCCTCGGCTTCGTCATCGCCGGCTACATGCTCCTCCAGGTCCGGACGATGGTCTTCCGACGACGCGCGCTCACGTTCGTCGTCCTCACGTTCTCGTTCCTCGTGCTCGCCCACGTCGCCGCCGTCGCCATCGCCGCCCTCCGCTCGTGGCTTCCCGGCACCGAAGCCGTGTGGGCCGGACACCGACCCGTCGACGAACTCTTCCGACGCTTCTTCCTCGCCGCCTACTCCGCCGTCGTCGCCTTCCCCGTCGGCTGGGCCCTCGTCCGCACGGTCCCGGCCTGGGGATTCCAGAGCGGCGCGGCCCGCAGCGCGAACTGGCGCTAGGCGCCGCCGATCGACTCCCATGAACACCCGCACGATCATCTTCGACGACGGACTCGGCCAGCTCGGCCCGATGACCGATCTCCGCGCCGCCTTTGAGATCCGGACCGGCTTCCGCACGACGGCCGAACGCATCGCGCTGCGGCGCCCGAAGACCCTGGCCGGGTACTGGACGCGTCCTCGCCTCCGCGAACTCGTCGCCGCCCGCGCCAACGCGCCCGTCAACGATCTGCCCAGCGACGAGGTCGTCCTCTGCATGAACGGGCGCTGGATCCTGCCCGACCCGGCGCTCCAGCCCGACGTCGGCGAAGCGATCGTCGAGGAGTCGACGCAGCACGTCGTCGTCGCCCGTCTGCGGCGGGCCGATGCGGAGTTCATGCTCGAACACGGCCAGTTGAGCGAGCGCGTCCGCACGACGACGCTGCCCGGACGCATCCTCGCGAAGTATCCGTGGGACGTCATGACGATGCTCCGCGACACGCTGCGCTACGATCTCGAACACGTCCGCTTCGGCGACGAGGGCATCCCGTCCGAGCACGCCGTCGTGTTCGGCGGACATCCCGTTCACCTGCACGCCGAGGCGACGATCTATCCCAACGTCACCATCGACGTCCAGCACGGGCCCGTCGTCATCGATCGCCACGCGGTCATCCGACCGAACGCCATCCTCTGCGGCCCGTGCGCGATCGGGCCCGGGTCCACCGTCCAGGATCACGCCATCATCAAGGCGAACACCGTGCTCGGACCCGTCTGCAAGGTCGCGGGCGAGGTCGGCGGCACGGTCTTCCAGGGGTACTCGAACAAGGGTCATCACGGATTCCTCGGCGACTCGTGGGTGGGGGAGTGGGTGAACTTCGGCGCCGGGACGACGAACTCGAACCTGCTCAACACCTACGGCGAGGTCACGATGCGCCTCGAACCCGACGGGCCGCGCCGGCGCACCGGACTCACGTTCCTCGGCGGAATCTTCGGCGATCACGTCAAGACGGCGATCAACACGTCGATCATGACGGGCAGCGTGTACGGCACCGGCGCGATGATCGCGACGACCGCCGCGCCGCCGACGACGGTGGGACGCTTCGCCTGGCTCACCGACGACGGGGCGCGGGTGTACCGGCTGGAGAAGTTCATGGAGGTCATGCAGGCCGTGATGTCACGGCGCGGGATGAAGCCGTCGGACCTCGACCGCGATGCGATCGCCGCCCTCCATGCCGCGCACGTCGCGAAGGCCGACGCCTGATCATCGTCCCTGCTAGCATGCGACCGTCATGAGCACGGACACGTCGTCGCGCACGGTGTATCTCATCGATGGTCACGCGCAGTTCTTCCGCGCGTATCACGCGATCCGTTCGGGCATGACCAGTCCCGTCACCCACGAGCCGACGAACCTCACCTACGGCTTCGTCGGGATGCTCATCAAGCTCCTCCGCGAACACCGGCCCGACTACCTCGCCGTCGTCATCGACGTCGCCGGCGATCGCGAGTCCTTCCGCTCCGAACTCTACCCGGCCTACAAGGCGCACCGCGATCCGCCGCCCGAGGACTTCGGCGCGCAGGTCGACCGCTGCCTGGAGATCCTCCGGCGCCTCGACATCCCCGTCGTCGGCATCCCCCGCGTCGAGGCCGACGACGTCCTCGCGACCATCGCCCGACGCCTCGTCCGCGACCATGCCGACGTCCACGTCCGCATCGTCTCCCGCGACAAGGACCTCACCCAGCTCATCGACGATCGCATCGATCTCTACGACGCCTACAAGGACGAACTCGTCACGCCCGATGCGGTCTTCAAGACCGAAGGCGTCCGGCCCGACCAGGTCGTCGACGTCCTCGCCCTCATGGGCGACACCGTCGACAACGTCCCCGGTGTGCCCGGCATCGGACCGAAGACGGCGGGAAGTCTCATCGTGCGCTACGGCACCCTCGACGGCGTGCTCGAACACATCGAGGACATCAAGGGCAAACGCCGCGAGAACCTCGAAGCGTCCCGCGACGTCCTCGCCCTCAGTCGGCAACTCGTGACGCTCAAGGACGATTGCGACGTCGCGTTCGATCTCGACGACGCCCGACTCGACCTCGCCGCCCTGCCCGCCGCCCGGGTCGGCGACCTCTTCCACGAACTCGGATTCTCGCGGCATCGCGACGAACTCGCCGCCATCTCTGGTGCCCCGCCCGACACCGTCGCCGCCGCGACCGCGACCTCCGCACGCCTGCGACGACCCGATCCCCAGGGCGGACTGTTCGACACGCTGTTCGCGACGGACGCGGCCGCGCCGGCCGCCGACGTCGCCGAAGCCGGCGCCGCCGGGCCCGACCTCACCGTCATCACCTCACGCGATGCCCTCGTCGACGTCGCCGCTCGATTGCGCGCCGCCGGCGCCTTCGCCCTCGACGTCCGCACCGACGGCCCGACCTCGCGCTTCGCGACGCCCTGCGGGTTGGGACTCGCCGTCGAACCCGGCGCCGGCTGGTACGTGCCGCTCCGCGCCCCCGCGACCGAATCGCTCCCGCTCGCCGACGTCGTCGACATCCTCCGCGGCCCGCTCGAAGACCCCGCCGTCGCCGTCGTCGGACATGACGTGAAGCTCGCGATCAACGTCCTGCGCGCCGCCGGCGTCACCCTCCGCGGCATCGCCTTCGACACCATGGTCGCCAGCTACATCGCCGACGCGACCCGGTCGAGCCATACGCTCGACGTCCTCGCCGTCGCGTTGCTCGGCCGTCGCACGCCCGCGCTCGACGAAGTCACCGGCAGCGGCCGCTCTCGGCGCGCGTTCGCCGAGGTCGCCCTCGCCGATGCCGCGGCCTTCAGCGTCGGCAACGCCGATCTCATCCTCGCGCTGCGCGACGAACTTCAGCCGCTGATCGCCGCCCGGCAGCAGACCGCGCTCGATCATGATCTCGAACGTCCGCTCATCGCGGTGCTCGCCGAGCTCGAATGGAACGGCATTCGCGTCGATCCCGACGAACTCGACCGTCAGCGCGAGGCGCTGCAGGAACGCATCGTGGCGCTTCGGGATCGCATCGTCGCCGTCGCGCCGCACGAGTTCAGTCCCGACTCGCCGAAGCAGCTCGCGGCCGCGCTGTTCAACCCGCCCGACGCCGACCCGCCCGGCCTCGGCCTGAAGATCGTCAAGCGCGGCAAGACCGGGCCGTCGACCGACGTCGAGGTCCTCGAGAAGCTCGCGGCCGACGAGTCCGTCGACACCGACATCCCCGCCCTCGTCGTCGAGTATCGCCAGCTCACCAAGCTCGTGAACACCTATCTCGGCGCGCTCAAGGAGGCGATCCGGCCCGAGACGGGGCGGGTGCATGCGTCGTTCCACCAGGCCGTCGCGGCGACGGGTCGTCTCAGCTCGTCGGACCCGAATCTTCAGAACATTCCGATCCGCACCGACGTCGGGCGTCAGATCCGTCGGGCGTTCGTCGCCGCGCCGGGCGAGGTGCTCATCACGGCGGACTACTCGCAGATCGAGTTGCGGATTCTCGCGCATCTGTCGGGCGATCCCGCGTTGATCGAGGCGTTCGAGGCGGGTCTGGACATCCATCGCGCGGTCGCCGCGCAGGTGTACGGGGTGCCGGTCGACGCGGTGACGTCGGATCAGCGTGGCACGGCGAAGATGGTGAATTTCGGCATCGTGTACGGCATCACGCCGTACGGTCTGGCGCGTCGTCTCGGTCCGGACGTGAGCGTGAAGCAGGCAGGCGTGATCATCGACGACTACAAGGCGCGGTTCGCGCGGATCAGCGAGTTCCTCGGCGCGTGCGTGCAGTCGGCGCTCGACCACGGGTACGTCGAGACGATGCTCGGTCGGCGGCGTCTGATTCCGGAGATCCGCGCGCGGAATCCGCAGACGCGTGCGTTCGGCGAGCGGACGGCGATCAACACGGTGGTGCAGGGCAGTGCCGCGGACCTCATCAAGCTGGCGATGGTCGCGTTGCACGCTCGTCTGCCCGCGCGGTTTCCGGCGGTTCGGATGCTGCTGCAGATTCACGACGAACTGGTCTTCGAGGCGCCGGAGTCCGACGCCCCCGCGGCCGCGGCGTGGATCGGCGAGATCATGGAATCGTCGATGTCGTTGCGGGTCCCGCTCGTCGTGGATGCCGCGTGGTCGACGCGGTGGATCGACGCGAAGTAGTCGTTTCGTCCGGCGCCCGCACCGGCCGGCCGCGTACGGACCCGGAGCGACAGCCCGCCTCGCGCCAGGGCACGGCGTCGCCGCCCGCTCGGTCGCCGACGGGGGGATGAGGCGTCGGATCGAGGTCGTTCCGAGGGGGTCGGACGGGCTCTGTCGGCGGTGGTCGGGACGGCCCGGTTCCGATCATCCAGGCCCTGTCGCGGCCGTCCCGCGTCGGTCCCGGGTCGGCCCGTTCTTTTTGCGATGCCCCGGTTGCCGGACGGCTTGACCGTTTGGCGGGAGGTGATACAGTACGCCTCCCATACGCTGGGGCGGTAGCTCAATTGGTTAGAGTTCCGGACTGTCGATCCGGTGGTTGCGGGTTCGAGTCCCGTCCGCCTCGCTTCAAGACCGCGTTTTTCGGCCCCTCAGCCGCGAAACGCGGTTGTGCTTTTGGCGTCGGGTCGTATCGGGTCGCATCAAATCGCGCTGCTGTTGCGTAGTCTACTGCGGGGTTGCGCTCTGACACAGGGTCGCCGCCGGTGCCGGTCAGGCGTTCGGAACATGGCGGGCATGAGATGCATTTTCGGATCCTGTGCTGGAATCACGGGTGAATGCACTGTATGATTTAATCGACAGTAATACGCGGAGCGTCATGACTGACTCGATGGATACGTCGACACTGGAACGAGCGCTCCGCCGGGTGGGTGAAGTGCTCCGGTACCACTGTGACATCGAGATCCTTCTCGTCGGCGGGGCCGCGGGCATGGTCACCGGTGTGCTCGCTCGTGGTCGCGCCACGACGGACTGCGATGTGATGATCTGCATCCCGCCCGATGCGATGTCGACCGTCGAACGGGCGGCCGGCACGGTTGCCGAGGAGATGAACTTGTCGCCGACCTGGCTCAACAGCGATGTGCAACTCCGACTCGACGCACTCCCGGATGGCTGGGCGCAGCGAAGGATCCATGTCGGCACGTTCGGGCGACTCCGGGTGTCCGCCGCGAGTCGGCCGGATCTCATTGCGATGAAGGTGCTCGCCGGCCGCGATCAGGACATCGAGGACCCTCACGCCCTGCGCATCCGTCCGGACGACGTGGATTTCGTGGACGACTACCTGGATTCCCTCGGCGACAAGGGAACCAGCCCGGAACAGGTCGACGAGGCGAGAGTGCTACTTCAATCACTCGAGACGCATGAGCATGAATGACACGCTCGACAGTCTGATCAGCACGTGGGCAAGCCTCGGCGCGGGATTCGACGCGGAGCCCGAGGACGCAGGCGACATCGATCTGGAGCGACTGCTCCTCGATACGGCTCGTTTCATCCCGCGGATGGCGAGGCTGTTCATCATGGCCGCGACGTGGCTGCATGCGTACGGCGACACGATCGCGATGCACCGTCTCAGGCGACTGATCGATGATGAACTGGAGCCGGAGTGCCGACCGGTCCTCGGTCTGCTGCTCGATACCGCCCAGCAGGGGACGCACCCGCGGGAGTTCGAAGCGGTCGTCAGACACATCCTTCCGGAGCCGTCACCGAAGCCCCTCTTCGAGAGCGCGCGTCGGAGCGTGAAGCTGAGCGAGATCGCTCGACGCCGCGCTTCGGCGCTCTCGCGGAAGTGGGGGCTGTGGATGCAGCCGATCGAGTTCAAGGACGATGCGATCCGCCCGGCGTCGTGGATGATGGCGCGATACCCCGCCCTTCGCACTCGCGCGGATTTCCGAGGCGATCTCCGCGCCTCCGTCATGGCGTCGTTGCGTCACGACGTGAATGCCGGCCAGAGCGAATCCCGGTTGGCCGCGCTCGCCGGCGGGTCGCGCTCACAGGTCAGGAACGCGCTGCGGAACCTCGAGATGACCGGTCGTGTCGTGTCGCATCGTGCCGAAGGCGCCAACCGGCGTGAGGTGACGCTGACGTGAAGCGCCGGAGCGCCGGCGCGGTGTCGGGCGCGACGCACTCCGGCCACCGACGGTGTCCATGTGGCCATGACCTGCGCGCCCAAGAGCGTGAAGCGACCTGTCCGGAGTGTGGCGTCCCTCGTGACATCAGCCCGCGTCGTCATCGGCGTCAGGCGGGCCGTCGAGGTCCTCGGCGCCGGGCTTCGGCGATGACGCGGCGGACGCCCGCGACAGCCATTCCAGCGACAGTCGCGCCTCGGTGAGCCATCGTTCGCGGCTCTGCCGTTGTGCATCCGGGCTGAGCGGGTCGTGACCGGTCGCCCTGATGATCATGGGCCGCAGCAGGTCCATGATCAACGGGTCGGTGATGCCGGACTCGTCGGCCGCGCGGCGCTCGCACGACGCGACGTGCATGCGTGCGACGTCGATGGCGGACCGTCCTTCGGCATTCCTGGCCAACGGGTCGGCGCCGGCCGCGAGGAGGAGACGTATGCATTCCACATCGCCGCTCATCGCCGCCAGCATGAGTGGGGTGATGCCATCGAGGTCGGCGGGATCGGCATGCGCGCCGGATTCCAGCAGGGCTCGAACCGCCGTCGGGTTGGGCAGATCACCCTGAACCGCCTCGTGCATCGCGGTCGTCCCGGAGTCGTCGACCGCGTTCACCTCAGCCCCGGCGGCGACGAGGGCTCGGATGATCTGCTCGACGTCGTCGGACTCCATGTTCCAGCAGATCGAATGCAACGGCGTCCGGCCGTTCGGGTCGCGGGTGCGGGCATCGACTCCGGGCGTGCCGTCAGCGAGGCATGCTTCGAGCGCGGCAAGGTCGCCGTTGCGCGCGGCCCGATGGATGGGCGGCTCGAGTGGATCGATCCAGTCCGGTGACGCCTCATCGTGATCGTCGATCTGCTCATCCGCCATGCTCATTGCCTCGAATGGACCCGCCGTGTGCAGGATAACGCCGCGCGGGGCGTCTCGATCATCCAATCTCGCGCGATCCCGATACGTCCCGTGCCCTCTGGTTGAGCCACGGCCGGGTTGATGCGGTACGCACCGCCCTGGCCGACCTCATGTCCATCACCATCACGTTCGTCGGGGACGAGCAGAGCGTTCGGGCGATGGAGGACGCGATCGACGATCCGCCGTGCCGGCGATGGCGAACGGGGGAGCGGCAACGGCGCGGCACGGTGGCGGAGGACTCGGGCATCCGATTCGAGTTCAGTCGGGACGATGACGAGAGTACTGAGGCGTTTCAGGACGACGTCGCGACGTACCTGGCCGACTGCGCCGGGCACCTCGTCGGATGCCCGGGCACGGTGCAGACGCATGTTGCCATCGCCGGCGTCATGCGTGGCGACATGATGAGTCATTCGATCATGTTGTCAACGGCGTTGCTGCTGGCCGCGATCCAATGTGATGGTTCGATCGAGATGACCACGTATCGGGGCGAGTGACGGTGTCCACGATGCACCGGGGGCCATCGCCTGACATGAGGTGCGTTGTGATGATGCCATCCGACCGCATGCGGCAGCCGCGGAGGTGTGCAGTGCATGCGGCGACCCGCCGATGAACGCATCGCCGGACCCGTCCGCTCACCCCATCCACCGCTCCAGCCAGCCCGTGAACTCGCCGTACCAGTGCACGCTGTTGCGGGGCTTGAGGATCCAGTGGTTCTCGTCGGGATAGTGCACGAGACGCGCGGGCAGGTTGCGCAACTTGTAGATGTTGTAGATCTGCAACGCCTCGATGTACGGCACGCGATAGTCGCGCTCGCCGTGGATGATCAGCATCGGCGAACGGAACCCGGCGGCGTGACGCAGCGGACTCCAGCGGTCCAGACCGTCGCGGTCGTCCCACACCGTCCCGCCCGACGACTCGGGCCAGCCCTGCACGAGGTCGCTGCCGAACTGCGTCTGGAGATCGCACACGCCGGCGTGATTGATGATGCACGCGAACCGATCCGTCCGCGCGGCAATCCATGACGCCATGTATCCGCCGTACGAGCCGCCCGTCGCCGCCATGCGACCCGCATCCACGTGCCGACGCCCGATGAGCCAGTCCGTCGCCCGCATGATGTCCTCGAACGGCTGGTCCCCCCAGCGACCGACGATCGAATCCGCGAACGCGCGGCCCCAGCCGACGGACCCGTGGAAGTTCACGAGCGCCACGAGATACCCCTGCGCGGCGATCGCCTGCGCGTTCCATCGATGATGCCACTCGTCGCCGAACACGCCGTGCGGGCCGCCGTGAATGAGGTGGACGAGGGGCACCTTCCCGCGCTTCGTCCGACGCGGCGCGCCGGCGGGCGGATGCACGAGGTACATCTGCACCGGCACGTCGTTCGTGCCCGGGAAGGACACGTCCTCGACGCGACCCATGGCGAGTTCACGCCGCCACGGCGCGGTGAAGGCCGTGACCGCACGACGCTCGCGCCCTTCGATGGCGACGACCTCGGCGGGACGCTGGAGCGTCGACTCGGTGACGAAACAGCGCCGACCCGATGCGCGCAACCCGCTGAAGGCGCCGCCCCGCGCGACCTCGGTCACGCGCGGGCGGCCCGCGCTCGTGCCGCGCTTCGGCAGCGGCACGCGAAAGAGACCGGTGCGACCTTCCGTCAGGGCGAGGATGAGCACATGGCGGCCGTCCTCGGAGATCCGCCACGACGACGCGGAACGGTCCCATCGTTCGGTGAGCGGGTGCGCACGCCCGGTGCGGCGATCGACGGCGACGACGTCGGTGGGGGTGGACCAGCGCCGGGCGTCGTCACGCACGCCCATCACGAGCCAGCGCCCGCTCGGGTCGTAGACGGCGTCGTCACAGGACGCGACGCCGCGCGGCGTGCGGTCCTTCGGCGCGCCGGCCCGCTGCGACTTCGCGCCCGCGGCGGGAATCGACATCGTCAGGACGCGGGAACGAACGACCCGCTGCCGGTTCGTCTCGAACACCGTGAGGGCGATCTCGCGGCCGTCCGGCGCGATGTCGTACTGACCGGACGCATCCATGGGATCGAGGCGCCCGGTGAGCCGCGGCGTGAGGTTGGTGACCGCTTCGGATTCGACGTCGACGAGCACGACGTGGTGTCGCCGTCGCGCGGGCAGCCAGGTGTCCCAGTGTCGGAACCACACGTCCTCGGTGACGAAGGCGCTGGGATCGTCCTTCGTCTCGTCGATGCGGGCGGCGGTACCTTCGGGCGTCGGCGCGTCGAGGTCGAACTCGGCGATGGCGAGGAGGCGTCGACCGTCGGGCAGCCATCGCGGGTCGGTCGCGCCGAAGGGCAGGTCGGTGACGCATCGGGCTTCGCCGCCGTCGACGGGCATGATGTGGATCTGGCCCTTCGTTCCGTGCCGCCCGCGGCCTTCGCCGGGGGCGCGAACGAA